>CAYTDJ010000262.1:0-4496 GCA_964436265.1 uncultured Chloracidobacterium sp.
GAGCACGACAAACACAGGAGTTACGATCACGAATATCGAATGTGACCAAAATCCGGGAAGACGAAACGCTCCGGTCAAAACGGGAATCCCAAGCGTCACGGCATAGTAGATCGCTAACGGAATAGAAAGCCGCCGTAGACAAGTTCCCTTTAATCCCCCTGCCCGAACAACCTCAGAGACTACAAAAAGCAGCAATAGAAAACTGAAGTAAACTACGATGCCTTCGACGCGATGGATCCCTTCCGGGTCCAACCAGCTTGATCCAAGGTCGGTACTCCGTGTCTGCAATGCGATGTCGATACGGATCGTGTTTGCGATGATCGTCGAAACATAAGCAGCAGCGAGCGTAACCGGCAAGAAGATCCATCTGGTTTTCTCAGACCGATCTCGCCACAACTCGCCCACCGCAAGCATAGTGAATGCAATGATAAGAAAGTTTATACCGGAGCAAGGGGCAGCGATAAGAAACGTATTGTCCGCTTTCATGTAGCCGGCATGCGATTCGAACACGAACGGAACGCCGCTCACAAGCTCGACCAAAAACGCGGTCGGCGCGAGGATCCATTTCAGGCCGTTCACGCTTGCGATCGAGTAATGATACTTGAGAATGAATGCGACTAGGAACACCGCGACCATCTGCAGGATCTGTCGCGAAGAGTTACCCGAGACGAAGTAATGGGAAAGAGGAGAGACGGTCTGCGTTCGCCTCTCCGTTGCTGGCGGTGTGAGAGTTTGAAGGGTCGAGTAGTTCATTGCAAGCGCATTAGAAATTCAGAGCCCGAACCGGAAATCTACGGCGGATCAGGAAATAGGCCGCGACTATCGCCAATGCACCTATCAGCCAGAGGAGTTCTGGTTCACTGCCTATGGCAAGGTCACTTACGCCGACCGGGAGCGGCAATGGTTGGTTGACATCATCAGCGCTGCCGTTAGGATTAACGACCTTTTCGCGAACAGCGATGAACGATGTGTATCGCGTCAGAAGGTTGTATTTCAGCCCGAGGTCCGTTATCTCCCTGATCCTGGCGTCGGTAATGTCACCATAACCCTGATCGGAGAGTTCGGCTATTCGTGTTCTTGCCCACAGATAGCGCAAGGCTGAATTGTTCTCGTCGGGCAACACGCTTGATACATCGAACGTCGATACATAGTCGCCTTTTCCGGTCCGCCCGGTGAGTATGATCGTTCCGTTCGGTGAACCGCGCCATTTGCCGAAGAGCACGATCGGACGCTCTGCAAGCAGATCGGGAAACGCTCCGGGATGCACATCGTACATCTCAAAACCATCGGACCGTATTTGAATGTCCGTCAGTACCGGAGTTTGAATGTACTCGCGAAATTTCGCGGCTGTTTCAGCAGCCTTCGATTCGTCGTCGACGACGAATGGCTCACCTAAGCCAGCACGCGCTACGCCCTCAATGAGAAATCGATTGACGCTCGAACCGATACCGAACGCAAACACGTTCGACTCGTCAAGATGCTCGCGAATATAGCTGAACACTCCTTCCTCAATGGAAACGTAACCATCGGTCACAAGAACGATGCTGCGTGAAACGCCGGGCTCGCGTCGCAGTTTCATTGCCTGTTGTATTGCCGGGAGCATTTCGGTCCCGCCGCTTCCACGCTGTTGTTCAATAAGCTGGATCGCACGCGAAATGTTTTCCTGGTTTGCCGGCAGCGGTGTTTCCGAAAGAGCGGTCGAATCGCCGGCGAAGAGAATGACATTAAAGAGATCGGACTGCCGCAGGCCGCCGATCAGGTCCTGGAGGAGCTTTTTTGAAACTTCGAGCGGAAATCCGTCCATGGAACCGGAAACATCAACGACGAAGACGAATTCACGGGGCGGCACATCCTCGATCGCAACACGTTTGGGAGGTTGTGCCATATACAGGAAGAAATTCTCATCCAGCCCCTGATAAAGGATCAGGCCGGGTGCGATCTGATCGCCGGCGAGACGGTAATGAAGTATGAAATCGCGGTTTCCCTGAAAAGGATCGGCCTCGCTCAGCGAAACACGTGCGACAGTTTGCCCGAGCCATTCGGTCGCGATCTGATGCGAAGAGGATCCGAGATCGCGGATCGGAACGCCGCCGGAAATTCGGGTCGAGATGTGAAACGTGCTTGTTGGTTTCTGGCCTTCGCGAAGATAAGGGGTTTCGACGAACGCATTCTCATTACCGGCCGTTTCGTTTGGCGACGCATAACGCGGCCCGACGACGGTCGGGTAAACCACCTCGTAAATTCCGTCGGTCGGCACAAGGAGTTCGGTATAGCGCAGTTCGATCTCGACCATCTCGTTAGGCATGAGATTAGCGAGATTCATCGTGAAAACATTTGGCCTGGATTGTTCGAGCAGCGACGCGCTCTTGCCCTCCTTTTTCGCTGCCTCAAATTCTTCTTTCGCTTTCTCGCGCTCTTTTATCTTAGCGACAATGACTTCATCGCCGATACGCATCCGCATTCCGTAAACGGCAGCGCGGGTCGAAGCAGGAAAGACATAGGTCGCGTTTATCGGCCGCGTTCCCTCGTTCGTATACTGCTGCACGACACGGACGTCGGCGATCACTCCCGAAACGTTTATATCGACGCTGGTATCTTTGAGCGGCAGCTGATCGACCTTTGGATCGCCCTTTACGAAGAAATAAGGGGAAAGAGTTTTGTCGGCATCGGTCTGGGCAGCAGCCGAAACCAACGCCAGAACTGAAACCGACAGAATGAAAAGAGACCGACACAGAATTGATTTGAATGTCATTTGACCACCTCATTACAGTCCGCCGGAGCGGATCGTTGATACATCTCTAACCGAAGTGATCGTAGATCTTTGGACAAATAAAGATAATGCAGGGAGCCACAGGGTCAAGCCGTACTAGCCACAGTACTTCGTCGGGATAAGCCACTAAACAAGCCAGAAGCTAGCCGGCAACGCCCTTCAGCAAGACACCTACGGCATATGCCAATGCCGCCGCCAGCGAGCCAACAAAGAACGTTTCAAGGCCGGAGCGAATCCAGCCCGTCGTGGACCAACGGCTCTTGAATGAACCGATGAGGAAGAAGGTAAAGCCGGTCATGACGCAGGACGTAATGAAGGAGGAACCGAAGCCGAACAAGTACGGGATCAGAGGAACAAGTCCACAGATCAAGAAGGCGGCAAACGTAAGCAACGAAGCAGTCCACGGCGAACGTATCTCGGACGGGAGTCCGTATTCTTCGGTGAGCATCGTTTTTACCCAGCGGTCTTTGTCGGCCGTGATGAGCGCAACGGCTTTTTCGAGTTCCTCGCCTTCGAAGCCCTTTGACCGATATATCTCGCGAACTTCTTCGCGTTCGCCTTCCGGGGCGAGTTCGATATGCCGATGCTCTATCTTTTCGAGCCGGAGATAGTCGTCGTGTTCTGCGCGAGTGCCAAGAAAATTGCTCGCCGCCATCGAAAATCCGTCAGCCACGAGATTCGCAAACCCGAGTATTAAGACCACGGTCACCGAAAGCTCCGCACCCGCAACTCCCGAAACGACCGCGAACGTGGTCACCGATCCATCGATCCCACCGTAGATGAAATCACGAATGTAATTGTGGTTGGATGCCGCGATCCGATCGGCTATCGCTTCGGCGGTATGTTCGTGTTCAAGATCGCTCACGAAAAAAGTCTATGCCCATTCGCTGAAAAAAGAAAAGGACAGGCCGAAACCTGCCTTTAATGAATTTGGTGGCGGGGGGGAGGATCGAACTCCCGACCTTGGGGTTATGAATCCCACGCTCTAACCATCTGAGCTACCCAGCCACGAACCTAAGATTATAGTTCGGGAAGCGCAAAAATCAAGTTAATCCTCAAAAATGCTCGCTTTGAAAGCATTTAGGCTTACCTGATATGATAACGAGAACACCTAATCTTCAAGGAGTTCTATGCCAACGGTCCTCGCTGCCTCTGTCGAACACGCAAGCGTTTTGCTAACGCTTTTTCTTATTATTGCCGCCGCTAAGTTAATGGCTGAGATCTTCGAACGTCTGCGGCAACCTGCGGTCGTTGGTGAGATACTCGCGGGCGTGATCATTGGCCCGAGCGTTCTTGGATGGGTACAGCCATCAGAGTTGATCGGAATCGTAGCCGAGATCGGCGTCATCTTCTTGCTTTTCACCGTCGGGCTCGAAACAAAGCCGCAGGACATATTCCGTGTTGGAAAAAAGGCTGTACTTGTAGGAACCCTGGGCGTGATCGTACCCTTCGTTGCCGGTTACGCGATCGCGATGGCGTGGGATGGTTCCTTTGTCGAGGCGATGTTCATCGGCGCCGCGTTGGTCGCAACGAGCGTCGGTATCACTGCTCGCGTCCTCGGTTCGATGGGACTTCTCGATAAGGAAACGTCACGGATCATCCTCGGAGCCGCGGTGATCGACGATATCTTGGGCTTGATAATCCTTTCCGTTGTGTCCGGTATCGGAAACGGCGGACTGACGGCAGCCGGAATATTGAAAACCGCTGGTTTGGCGATCGCGTTCAC
>CAYTDJ010000263.1:0-4484 GCA_964436265.1 uncultured Chloracidobacterium sp.
CGATCGGAAAGCACAGTTCGTAGGCGTCCAAAAGGCGCCTCATCTTGACGTAAACAAATGCGAGCTTCAGTTTTGCGGAGGAATCGTTGGGTCTTAACTCCAAAGCCTTTTTCAATATGGACTCGGCCTCGGATAGCCCCCCGCGTTTGATCTGTCTGTCGGCCAGTTTTATAGCCCTCTTTACATCATCGTCTCCGACCTTTTGTATATCGGGCGAGGCGACAGACGAACCAACAGTGAAAAGCAGCAAGAGTGCGATAGAGATCACTTTCGGACCGCGGGACGTGTTGCCGGTACGATATTTAGTTGTTTCCATCGCCATTCGCATCCCGATGACACAGGTGAATGTGGACCTTCGACCGGTCATTTGAGGATCTCACCGGTCTTCATAGACCAAAGCACAAGATCCATCTCGTCAAAATCGATTCCAACTGCTTCTGTCAGGGCTTTAAAACTATCTTCGACGCTTAGATACTTCAAACGCGTATTTGGTGGCTTTGGGTCAGCAATTATTTTTAGCTCGGCCAGACAGCGAAGAACGTGTTTATCAAGTATCGCGTAACCCTTGAAACCGACATTTCGAAGGAAATGACTGGCTTCTTTATAACCAAGACCCTTGATCCCTTTTTCTTTTACCAGCCAATCCCGTCTGGAAAGGTTGCAATCGAAGCTCTCTAGCTTGGAACGGATCTTCAGATCGCAATGTTCCCGAAGAAACTCTCTTGATTCGACAACATATCGCGCACGGGCGTTTGGATATCGATGTACACCGGAAAGAGCGTCCCGTATTTCGAGCCAACTGCCATCCTGTAGAAGCGGTTTAACGGCCTCAACGGAGCGGAGGCCCATTTTTGCGGAACATCCGCCGGTGAAGAAACAATAGACCATTTCCTCCCAAAATCTGGCGTCGCTGCCGTACTTTCCGATATTTTCAAACTGTGCAAGCCTGTCTTTGATCGCTTTTGACCGTTCAGCATGCACCGCCCTGATCTTTTCTGCCGTCACCGGCTCCGAATCTTTCTTCACAAATATTCGCTTTCCCAATCTTAGGTTCACCCGATACCGCTGTCAACGAAATTTCGGGAACGCGCAATGCCTTAACTTCGTAATTCTCTATGTATAAGCGTTGTGAATACCCGACATTAGGATATTTAAATTGCTGACATCAGAATAATGAAAAATTTCATCTGAGTATCGTCAAATAATTGGAATTTCCCGGCGGAAATTTCGGATTGAAAATAGGGTTGGAGGTTGTGTTATACTCGGTTTTGGCTTCACTTGCCGTTTTCACGAAACGTCTCTTCAAAGCCGGCCGGTTCACAAAAAGCAATAGATGTCATTTTACAGCCGTACAAAGACCATTTGGTTAAGCATTGCCGTCTCGATTTTTGGCTTTGCGGGTCTTTCGGCTGCGCAAAACACCAAACCGTTTCTACAGGACATCCAGGTCCAGCGCGATACCCCGGAAACGGCCGCGACGCCATTGGTCAAGAAGACCTCGGCGGTAGATGTTGTAAAGCCGACAACCATTTCCTACAGCCCGATAGTCACCAATATCCCAACTCTGGAAAATGTTGCTATACCTGGTTACTCGGGCATCATTGTTGAGACGGTGGACGGCGACCCCGTGGTCGAAAGCGGTTCGCGGTTAACGTACAATCCGGCGTCAAACGTGAAGATCGCCACGTCATACGCGGTACTGAAGACATTTGGCCCGGACTATCGATTTGCGACAAGTGTCTGGACTGACGGAAGTTACGAACAGGAGACCGGCACGATCCATGGAAATCTGTATATTTCCGGCCGAGACCCGGTTTTTGGTTATGAACACGCGATGGCTCTCGCAAATGAGCTGAACCGTATGGGTATCCGCAATGTTCAGGGAGACCTCGTCGTTACTGATAATTTCGCGATGAACTACACAACGGCTCCGGCGAAGGCGAGCCAGATGTTGTTCAAGACCTTGGATTCCGCGAAACGTCCCGTCGCGGCAGTTCATGATTGGAAAAGCCGCCTGATCAACACGGGTCAATTGACCTCGACTCCCGAACCTCCCAGCGTCACCTTTTCTGGCAGCGTTTATGTTCAGTCGATGCCGAGCAACGCAAAATTGCTTTTTTCGCATGAATCAGCGCCGATGCGTGAGATCGTAAAGGCGATGATGTGCTTTTCGAACAATTTCCTGGCCGAGCGGCTTGGAGATATGGTCGGCGGCCCTTACGCGGTTGCGAGGATCGTTCAACAGGACACCGGATCAATGCCCGGCGAATTTTATCTTCAATCATCGAGCGGACTTGGGATAAATCGCGTTACTCCGGCCGCAATGATGAAGCTTCTTCGTGTGCTTCGCAGCGAACTCGGCAGAAACAGGATGTCTTTTGCGGACATCATGCCGGTCGCGGGCGTCGACAAAGGCACGCTGGAAAATAGATTTGACACCGATTTTTCCGTGGGCAGCGTTATAGGTAAAACGGGAACGCTCGGAAACACTGACGGAGGAGTCAGCGCACTTGCCGGTGAGATGAACACTCGCGGAGGACGTCTGCTTTTTGTGATCTTCAATCAGCGTGGAAGCGTTGCACGGTTCCGCAGTTTTCAGAACAATTACGTTTCGACCATACAGGGCCAGTTTGGCGGAGCGGCGCCGATCTCGTATTCGGCCACTTCGCTCGATTATCGACTTTCGAAGACACGTATCTCCTACCCGAGCGGCCAGACACGCGGCAGTTTATGATCTAAAATAGATCGAAGTATCAATCGAGGAAGCGTTCAATACCGCTTCCTTTTTTGTTGTCAGCTTGTTCGCCGAAAACGTTTGTAGCAAACTCATTAAGGCCAGAACTTGCCTAATGAGCGAAATCGAAAAAGACCCGCCAGAGATCATTTCCCCGGAAGACCTTGCCGAACCGGCTGATCCGGAGGCGGTGATCGCCGCAGAAGAACCGGTCTCGAAACAGCAAAGCGTTGCCCGGTCCGCAGGCATCGTTTCGATCGCGGTCATGTTCTCAAGGCTGCTGGGGCTGATCCGAGAGCAGGTGTTTGCCTACTTTTTCGGTGCGGGTTTTTTGTACGACGCATATGTCGTCGCGTTCCGAATACCGAACGTGCTTCGCGACCTCTTTGCCGAAGGTGCTCTCTCCGCTGCGTTCGTCAAGGTTTTCACCGATTACCAGATCGAAAAAGGCGAGAAGGCTGCATGGCATCTTGCCGGACTCGTGATAAACGGACTCGCCGTTATCATGAGCGCGATCTGCATCGTCGGGATCGTCTTCTCTCGTCAGTTCGTCGATCTGGTGGCCGATGGTTTTTCTCCCGAAAAAGCGGCTCTCGCGACAACACTTACCCAGATAATGTTCCCGTTCATCCTGCTCGTTGCTCTGGCGGCGGTCGCGATGGGCGTTCTAAATACAAAAGGTGTTTTTGGCATTCCCGCGTCGGCCTCGACCGTTTTCAACATCGTCTCGATGATAGTTGGGCTCTGCCTGGCATATTGGCTGAGCGGCGGCGGATGGCTCGGCACACCGGACGCTTCAGGTATTCCGGGAGCATCGGCGCAATGGGCGATCATCGGGATGGCGATCGGCACGCTGATCGGCGGTGCATCGCAATTCCTGATGCAGGTACCGTCCCTCTTCAAGGTCGGGTTTCGCTTCCTGCCCGTGCTTAGCTTCACCGACGAAGGCGTGAAACGTGTGATGTCGCTGATGGCGCCTGCGATCATCGGCACGTCGGCGGTCCAGATCAATGTCCTCATCAATACGTACTTCGTCTCAGGTATCGATGGCGCACAGGGCTGGCTAAGCTATTCGTTCCGGCTGATGCAGTTCCCTATCGGGCTTTTCGGCGTGGCGGTCGGAACGGCGGCGATCCCTGTGCTTTCCAGGCTGGCGAAAGAAGGCAAGACGGTCCAATTTCGCGACACACTGTCGTCGTCGATGAATCTCGTCTTCCTGATGACCATTCCGGCCGCTTGCGGCCTGATCGTACTCGGCGAGCCGATCGTCCGGCTCATTTACGAGCACGGCAAATTTACCTCGACAGCAACGAATATGACCGCGTTGGCCCTCGCAGGCTACTCCGTCGGCCTTGCCGGATATGCAGCCATAAAGGTGATCTCGCCCGCGTTTTACGCGATGAACGATGCAAAAACACCGATGATCATTGCCCTTGGATCGATCGTCGTCAACGCATTGGGAAGTTACTTTTTTCGCGAATGGCTCTCGCACTATGGCGTTACGCCCGAGACGCCGAGCGGCTACGGCCATGTCGGCGTCGCTCTTGCCACCTCGTGCGTCGCGCTCATCAATTTTGCGGCCCTGATCTGGTTCATGCGGCGAAAGATACGCCGGCTCAATGGCCGCGAGATCGCTGCGGCATTCTTCAAGGTTCTAGCGGCGGCCGTGTTGATGTCGGCTGTCTGTTACACGAGCTATTACATTCTGCATACGCAGGTCGGCGGAACGAGATTGGTGAATCATGCGATC
>CAYTDJ010000264.1:0-4478 GCA_964436265.1 uncultured Chloracidobacterium sp.
CGGACTGCTGCTGCTCGCCCTCGTTTTAACTCCATTGGGGGTCGAGGTCAACGGACAGCAGGCCTGGCTTAAGCTTCCTATCATCGGACAGTTCCAGCCGTCGGAATTCGTCAAGATACCGACGGTGCTGATGCTCGCGAAATATTTCGGGCAAAAGAAACATGGCGCGTTGACGCTTCGGGAAGTGGCAATTGGTGCGGCGATCCTCGGCGGACCTGTCGGCCTGATCATGCTCGAACCCGACGCGGGCCAGGCGATGACATATTTCCCGATCCTTGCCGCGATCTTTTTCTTATCGGCGATCAAGATCAGATACGTTATCGGCGGCTTATTGTTGACGGCGATCATGGTCCCGGCCGCTTACATGATCGGTGTAAAGACCGGGAAGATAAAGAAATATCAGCAGGAACGCATAAACGCCATCATCGATCCGGAAAGCGTTGACCCGCGCGGCTACGGGTATCATACGATCCAGTCGATCATTACGGTTGGTAAAGGCGGGTTATCCGGCATCAAAGGCGAAACTGAAACCTCGCAAAGCGTTTTAAAGTTTCTGCCCGAACCGCAGACTGATTTTATCTTCGCGGTGACAGCGGAGAATACCGGGTTTATCGGCTGCATTTCGCTCTTGCTAGCTTACGCACTTTTGCTTTCCAGGCTGGTCGCCGGTGCACGCGAATCCAACGAGCGGCCCGGAATGCTCGTTATCATGTCGTTTGCGACGGCCTTGGTGTTTCAGATATTCATCAATATCGGAATGGCCCTTGGATTTCTACCCGTGATCGGCGTCCCGCTTCCGCTGATGAGCGCCGGGCTCTCGGCACTGCTAACCACCTTTTGCGCAATAGGTTTTGTGGTGAGCATTCGAATGCGGCGATTTGTTAATTGAACTTAGAGCGGCAGGCTTTCCGGCCTGTCGGCCGAGCGGGCCTTTAGGTCTGTTCAGTGAGGCAGTTTTATGGCTAGAGAAAGAAAGATCGTCGAACGGGAAGTAGGTTCGGTCGAGAACCCGAACGGATTCTTGACGAAGTTTGTTTGGTTCATCGTTGCATTGCTGCTTGCGTTGGCGGCAGGCGGGCTCACCGGCCTGATCGCTTCATATTATCTGAACAACTCTCGCTACTCGGTCGAGGTTTCCGCATTGGCGACATATCGTCCGCCGCAAGTCACAACGATCTATGCCGATGACGGCGAGACCGTTCTTGCCGAGTTCGCGATCGAAAAACGTATTCCGATCAAGGAACAGGACATTCCGAAAAATGTCGAGAATGCACTGTTGGCCGTCGAGGATTACCGATATTACAACCATATCGGCATCGACCCGTATCGGATCGCCGGTGCGGTATTTAAGAACATTACGACCGGAAGCTCGGAAGGAGCGTCGACGATAACACAACAGCTGGCTAAGAACTTATTTCTATACAAAGACCAGACCTATACCCGAAAGGTGAACGAATGGATGGTCGCTCTTCAGATCGAACGCTTCTACACAAAACGGCAGATCCTGGAGATGTACATGAATTATGTCTTCCTAGGTGCCGGCGCATACGGGTTTGAGGCGGGAGCGAGAACATATTTTGGAAAATCTCTTAAGGATCTAAATCTCGAAGAATCTGCCTTGCTAGCTGCCATTCCAAAATCGCCCGAATACTCGCCGACGCGCAACATGCAGAAAGCCGAGATGCGTCGAAACATCGTACTCGACCAGATGGCGAAATATGGCTACATCACCGAATCTGAGGCTGCGGCGGCAAAGGCAAAGCCGGTCAAACTTGCTGACACCGCATATTACCAATCGCTCCCAAAATCGACCGCCTGGGATTATCCCGTCGAAGAGATCCGCAAGTATCTCGAAGAAAAATATACGACTCGGGTCGCGCAGGGCGGCCTGAAAGTTTACACGACAATAAATGTCGAGGGACAAAAGCTCGCTACTAAAGCTATCCGCGAACGTCTCCGTGCTTATGACCGAGGTCGCAAATGGCGTTCGGATTACCAAAACGTCCTTGTGGACGCCGACGGGCAACCGTTGACGGACGAAAAGGATATATCCAAAACCCTTAATTCCTTCAAACATGCTGACTGGTACGGAGACGAGTACGAAGAAGGCGAATACATAAAAGGGCTCGTCGTTTCTCAAAATCCGAATGCGGACGAGGTAGGAGTTCGGTTCGGCCGGTACAAGGCCGTCGTGCGTTCCGGAAACATGGGTAGAAGCGGAAAGCGTCCCAAGGAAGAACTCAAGCCCGGATTCTTGGCGGAATTTCTCGTCAAGAAGGTTGATAACAAGAATCAGATGCTCGAGGTTGAGTTATCTCAAGTTCCAGAGGTTCAGGCATCGATCGTTTGTATCAACGCAAAGAATGGTGAGATCGTGACGATGGTCGGGGGTTACGATTTCCACACTAATAAATTCAACAATGCTACACAGGGACTCCGTCAAACGGGTTCCGCCTATAAGCCATTTATCTATACGGCCGCCGTGGAGGACGGAATGACGCCCGATATGCTTGTCAGCGGCGCGCCGATCAAACGCGGCGGCTGGCAGCCGACCAATTACGGGGGTGCGCCGAGCCATCCGAATGTACCGATGAGGATCGCTTTGGCAAAATCTTACAACATTGCCGCCGTTCACCTGCTTGAGCAAGTTGGTATCCAGGCAGGCGCTCAGATGGTCAGGAGGTTTGGAATTTCAAATCCGATGGCTCCGAGCTTGCCCTCAGCGCTTGGTGCGAGCGAGGCTTCACTTTTGGAAATGGTGTCTGCTTACTCGTCCTTTCCCAACAAAGGCGTACGCGTTCATCCGCATCTCATTCGAAAGGTTTACAGCCGCGATGGATCCCTTCTTGAGGAATGGGATGGTGCGAGTTCGCGTGTCACAAGCGAGTATGTTGCGTTGACCATGGTCGATATGATGCGGGGCGTAGTTGCGGGCGGTGGAACGGCCAGCGGAGCGAGCGCCGGTGGTCATCCGTTGGCCGGAAAGACGGGCACGGTGAACAATGAAACTGACGTTTGGTTCATTGGCTACACGCCGAGCTATGTTACCGGGGTCTGGATGGGCAATCCTGAGAGAAAGGTTTCACTTGGAGCAGGCATGACCGGCGGTCACGGTGCCGTTCCATATTTCAATGCCTTTATGATCCCGTTCATGAAAGACAAGCCGCGCGAGTCTTTCCCGGGTGTTCCGCCGATCCCCGCAGACATCAGGACGCTGATCGAACGTAATAAACGCGAGGAGCTTGAAAAGCTTGAAAAAGCGGATCAGGCAGCGATCAAGTCCGGGGCGATCACGACAACTGAAACAACGGGTGAGACGCCGGCCGGAACAGAAAACGGGTCGAACCCGTCCGGAACAGAAACCACAAAACCGACGCAGACCGAGAATTCGCCCCCGGTTGTGAAACCTCCCGCGACCAAGCCGCCTGGCAAGGAGACTGCCCCTTCGGAAAACGACAAGCCCGAAGGAACGAAAAGAAAAGGCAAGAAAGGCGACGGCTGATCTTGGTAAAACAATTGAGAAGAGCGGGTAGATCGCCCGCTCTTTTAATGTTTAAGATGTGAACCTGCCCAGGTAATGCGGCAGCATTTTCCGCCACCAGGGCCAGTCATGATTGACGTCGTGACCCCAAAGTTCGAGAAGATGCGGGATGCCTTTGGAATGGAGTATGCCTGAAAGGTCGCGGCTGCGGTCCGGCGCTTCATACGAGCCCTGACCCGAGACAATGACGATCGAATCGGACTGGCGCAAACGCGGCAGGTGATAATCATCGTTCAGATTTTTCAGGTACATCGCCGGGTTATTGAAATAGACGTTGTCGTCGTAGTAACCCTTGTCGAGATAATTGTAAATGTCATAGCTTCCGCTCATCGCGATCGTACCGCGAAAACTGTCTGAGTGTTTGAAGTAGGTATTTGCGGCAAGGAACGCACCGAGCGAGGCCCCGGTCGTCAGCGGCCTTGCATCCTGTCCGCATTCGTTCCGGATAAGCGGCAGAACCTCTTCCATGATGTATCGGTCATATCGCGACAGCATCTCAACCTTCCAGCCGGGATGCGATTCTTTATTGAGCAGGCTGTAGCGGTTTACCGAGTTGATCGAATAGGCACGTATCTGTCCGTTCTCCAAAAACGGCTTTATCGCATCGACGAGGTGAAATCGCTCGTATTCAAGGTAGTCGGCAGCAGCCGTCGGAAACATCAAAAGCGGATATCCCGCGTGACCGTAAGCCACGATCGGCATATCCATGTTCAAGTTGTGGCTGTACCACGATGTTATATCGCGTCGCATAAATAGTCTGCTCCAATAAGAAAGAGGTCTTCGATTTATCGAAAACCTCAATTCTACACCGAAATAGCTAATTTCTTAACTGGTTGACGTCAATTTCAATCCGGCGATCCCCGCAATGATCAGGAATATACAAGCGACGCGTACAATATCGCGGGGCTCGTCAAACAGAATCATCCCGAGAATCGCT
>CAYTDJ010000265.1:0-4461 GCA_964436265.1 uncultured Chloracidobacterium sp.
CGAGGTCTTGACCACCAAATTCCGGTCGCCTCCAATAATTGCGTTTACCTGCTCCGGTGTAAATATCTCATCGGCATCACGTAATCCGTGCCTTATCGCTATGCGCTTCACTTCGCCGGGCGATCGAACGATCTCTCGCGAGAGCAGCAACCGACGCTTCTCGGTTTCCATATCGTCCACCTGTTTTCGCAGCTTGGAGTTCTTTATGCCGAGATCCATTGCGGTAAAATGCTGGCGTGCCGCGAAAAAGAAACCCGTGGCGAGGAGTCCGACACAGACAACCATAACTAGAACATTGAACCAGGAGATCGCGGCACGACCGTTTTCATTCGAATTGATTGGATGGATTCTCTTTTTCATTGTGGGCCTCCCTTTGTTTGCTTTGGGGGTCTATTTTTAGGCGAGTTTTCTGACAGCTCTTAATTTTGCGCTCCGCGCTCTCGGGTTTTCTTCACATTCTTTCTCACTTGGAACGACGGGTTTTCTGGTCAATATTTCGACTTTCTTTGCTGCTCCGCACGCACATCTCGGCATTCTCGGCGGGCATTGACATTTTCCTGACAGTCTCTGAAACGTTTGCTTTACTATCCGATCTTCCAACGAATGAAACGAGATCACTGCCATTCGGCCATTCGGAGCGAGCAGTTCGACCGAGTCTTTCAAAAATCCTTCGAGTATCCCAAGTTCGTCATTCACCGCGATCCGTAATGCCTGAAACGTCTTTGTCGCTGGGTGGATCTTTTCCTTGGGCTTCCTCGGCACTGCTCTTTCAACCAGTTCGGCCAGTTGCTTCGTGGTTCTGACCGGATCACCCGTATTACGACGTTCTACTATGCGCCTGGCGATCCGTCTCGAAAATCTTTCTTCGCCGAACTGATAGATCATGTTGGCGATCTCTTCTTCGCTTAGATCACTAAGAAGTTCGGCCGCGGTCGGCGTCTTCCCGCCCGGATCCATCCTCATATCCAACGGAGCGTCAAACCTGAAACTAAATCCGCGTGTTTCGCTGTCGAACTGAAGTGAGGAAACCCCAAGATCAGCGATAACTCCGTCAACCTTTTCGATGTCGAGGCTTTCGAGTATGGTCCCTATCCGAGAAAAGTTTGATCTCACGATCGTTAGACGGTCGCCAAATCGACTCAATCTTGACCTTACATTATCGATCGCATCGGCATCCTGGTCTATTCCGATCACCGTTACATTAGGTTCTCGCTCAAAAAGGCCTTTTGTATGTCCGCCCAGACCGAGTGTCGCATCCACAATGACCTCATTCGGTTGAGGATCGACCAAGTCGATCGTCTCATTAAGAAGGACAGAGACATGCAGGTTTTCTGGTTCAGCATCTGCCATATTCAAAGATCGGTCGTGTCATTGAAGACACAGATACCCTACGGGCGATGGCATTGCCAACCCTTGTTTCGAACTTATCTGTCGATGTTTTGCACGAACCGCCGTCAGTAATTCCCCGTCCTGTCAGGACTGGCACGTGCCGAATTGTGTATTGATTCAAGGTGAGATTCCCGAATGTGTGCGCTTAACTTATTAAACAACCACTTTACGAAAATCTTTGTATCTCGACCCGACAACCGCAATTTGTCGAGCGAATGAATGGATATTACGCCTTACCAACTTCCTTTGTCAAGGTAAATCGACTCATATTTTTAATCATGTGCTTAAAATATGCCAGATTTGTTTTCGGTACAATAATTACCTATCGGAACCGCTGATTTCAGGAATTTAAGGGCAAGAGTGTAGGATTGGTTTGGCAATGGGATCAACCCTGTTTCAACTTTTAGTATTTGGCGTGCTGGCGGGCATGGCGAACATCCTGGGCGGGATGATACTTTTTCCGTCTAAGATACGTGACGAATATCGCGGCTTGCTGCGGTACCTCCTGGCTTTGGGTGCCGGCTTCATGTTGTCCGTCACTTTTTTTGAGGTCCTTCCCAAAACGATAATCCTGTGGCAGAAAACGCAGTCCACCGACGAAAATCTGTATGTACCGATGCTGCTTTTGCTGGGCGGCTATCTTATGACCCAGTTTTTCGAGCATACGATCGCGCCGCATTTCCATCTTGGTGAAGAGGTCACTTCCGAACACGTAATTTCGTCGAAGTCGGCATATACCGGCGTTGGAGGCCTGTTGATACACACTTTTTTAGATGGTGTTTCGATAGCGGCAGCGGCGCAGTTGGATCTGCGGATCGGATTCCTCGTATTCATTGCGGTTTTCCTACACAAATTTCCTGAGGGGTTCACAATAGGCTCGATGGTGTTGGCCGCAGGCAAGGGCCGCCGGGAAGTATTGATCGCAACGTCTCTGATAGGGGCGACGACATTGCTGGGAGTCATTGGCTTTTATCTTATCGGAGCAAATATTGGTTTCTCCGTAGCATACGCCTTGCCGCTCGCCTGCGGCGTAACGCTATACGTTGCCGCGAGCGACCTCATTCCCGAGATAAACCACCACGGCGGGAAGAGTCCGCTGGTTTCCCTTTCCGTTTTCGCGGGGGTCGCGTTCTTTTTCGCGGTCCATTTCGCGGTCCACGAACTTGCTCCGCACTGAAAGCAAAAATCCGGGAACATTTGCGTTCTATCGTCGTAGTAATAAGCGGAGGTAATTAGAACCATGCGCGAACCATTTGTTGCGGGAATTTTAAGTTTTCTGATACCCGGAGTCGGCCAGATATATAACGGCCGTATCATCGTCGGTATTCTTTGGCTCATCCTGACAGGTGTTTCATGGATCGGGTCCGCCGGCACGCTCGGTTGGATAGTTCACATTATCTCCGGTTGGTGCGCGTACAGCTACGCAAAAGACAACCCGGTTCGCAGTTAGTTTTTTCTTCATACAATCCTCCTTTCGCCCGGCGCTCGATAACGCCGGGCTTTTTTGTTTGCGAATAATCGAGTAATATTACGTTTCAACAAAAAGAGGCTGGAGATACAGGGCCAAATCGATACCCTTTCCCAGCCTCTTATGAATTATGGCCAAAGAAGGATTGCCATTTGTATTGGTCCCGGCATTGATCGCGATGCTGCTCGCGTATTTCCAGCTTTGGATATTCGCGGCGGTTTTTGCGGCGATCGCGTTGTTCATGGCGTACTTCTTCAGGGATCCGTATCGGGAAAGTCCGGAGGGCGAAGGTTTGATCGTAGCGGGAGCGGACGGAACAGTGACGCGCATCGACGAGACCGACGAAGGCAAACTCGTTAGCGTCTTTATGTCTCCGCTTGACGTTCACATCAATCGTTCGCCGATCGCGGGAAAGGTCACGAAAGCCGAGTACATTCGCGGCAAGAAGGCTCCCGCGACGAGCAACACCGCAAGTTTCACGAACGAACGAAACTCTCTCACCATCACGGGCGAGCAATTCACGGTTCGCTGTACGCAGATAGCGGGTATAATGGCGAGACGCATCGTTTGCTGGAGCAAAGAGGGCGACGAGCTGAAACGCGGCCAAAAATTCGGGCTCATCAAGTTCAGTTCACGGACCGACGTCCTGATGCCTTCGAACACCGAACTGATGGTAAAGATCGGCGATCACGTGAAAGGCGGCGAAACGATCCTAGGCAGAGTGATCTAGTGGAAGCAACAGAAGACAAAGAAGTTCACAAAGGCCTGAAGAAAGGCTTGTACGTCATCCCGACGGCTTTTACCGCTGCGAATATCGGGATGGGTTTCCTTGCCGTTCTTTATTCGATACGCGCTTTTTCGATCGTCGAAACAAATCCCGTCGCCGCGTCGGGTTATTTCAACTATGCGGCGATAGCTATCGGCCTGGCGATACTTTTCGACACATTGGACGGACGCGTCGCGCGAATGACGAAGACGGCGACCGAGCTCGGCGTCCAGTTCGATTCGCTTGCCGACGTCCTCACGTTCGGCATAGCCCCGATAGCGTTGATGTACAGTTGGGCGATCGCGCCTTCGCTGCCGGAACAAAGCTCGGCGCATGCATTGGGCGTATTCCTACTTTTCATGTATCTGATGTGCGGGGCGTTCCGGCTTGCGAGGTTCAACATACAGGCGACGCGGCCGCGCGTACTGATCGAAGGAACGCCAAAGCTCGACAAGAAGAACTTCGTAGGCCTGCCGATACCGCCCGCCGCCGGGCTGCTTGCCTCTATCGTTCACTTTGCCCCGATGCCGCTGAGTTCCTACGGAACCGGCCTCGCCAAGTTCTACACCTACCTGCTGATGGTCCTGATCGCCGTTCTTGGCATTTTGATGGTCAGCACCTTGCGGTACACGAGTTTCAAGACGCTGAACTTCGGCAAGCGAAATCTCTATCTCCTGTTAGTGATCGCGGCCGCGGGAATGCTTCTCTGGCTATATTCCACCTATCTGCTTCTGACGCTTGCGACGCTCTATGTGTCGCATGGCCTGATCTTCTTTATCGTCCGCACGATCCTGCGGCGGCCCACACCCGAAACGCTCGAAGCCGAGTCATAAATGGT
>CAYTDJ010000266.1:0-4446 GCA_964436265.1 uncultured Chloracidobacterium sp.
ATGGTTTTGGGCATACCTCACCCGCGAACGCAGCGCTCGCCTGATCACCGGCGATGCTGACGACCTGCACGACGCATTGTCGTTTATCGAAGGAAGGGGAGCTGGAAATAATGTGAACGAGCTTTCGTCAAAGGGCATTGCGAAGTCGCGATCGCTCTGATCTATCGGGCTTGATAATCAATGACACTCGGGCCAACCGTCTGGGTGTCTTTTTGTTTGTGGATAGCTTATATTTAACCGGAGTTGGAAATTGCCTTTTTTATCAGATCGATACGCATGAAGAAATCCTTTCTTACGTTCCTTTTCACCTTAACTTTTGCCGTTTTTTTGCACGCTGCCGAACCACAGATCTGGTCTGTGAACTCGCGCTCTGACGTGATGCGCGGTGATGCACGAAGTGTTTCGGTCGATGCCAATGGAAACATCACTCCAGCACCCAAATTGACCGAGATCTATAAGACCGAACAACCGTACGTCTGGTCAAGTGTCGCTGACACCGTGGGAAATGTTTACCTCGGAACCGGTGCGGAGGGCCGAATATACAGAGTCAGCCCGACGGGAACGGGCACCCTATACTGTGACCTGAACGAATTGAATGTCTCTGCACTCGCGATCGGCAAGAACGGGGAGTTGTTCGCGGGAACTTCACCGGACGGAAAGGTCTATCAGATCGATACTTCAGGAAAAGCGACTGTTTATTTTGAACCAAAAGAAAAGTATATCTGGTCGCTTGCTGTAATATCTGACGGCAGTCTCGCGGTTGGTACCGGGGAAGGCGGAAAGATCTACCGGGTACGTGCGGCGAATGCTGACCCGTCTGCGTCGTTGATGTTTGACACAAGCGAAACACACATCATCTCGCTTGCCGCCGACAGGTCTGGGAATCTTTTTGCCGGAACTGACTCCAACGGTCTCGTCTTAAAATTTGGCCAGGACGGCAAACCATTTGGATTGCTTGATTCGCCGTTGCGTGAGATCCACGAGCTGGCGGTAGGACCCGATGGCTCGATCTACGCACTTGCATTGGGCGAATCGGCTTCAGTTGCAAAACCGCCTGAGCCAAATCCTTCCGCGACACCTGAGAGCCGAACAGTCACCGTGGACACGCCCAATCCATTGCAGCCTCCGGCACCGCAAAAAAGCCGATACGATCTGACGGGTGCCAAGTCGGCGGTTTACCGTATTTTTCCTGACGGCGGAAACGACATCATCTGGTCTTCTGTGACGGTTACAGGATTTTCGATCTACGCGCATCAAACCGGCAATGGCGTATTGCTCGGAACTTCTGACCGAGGCCGCATCTTTAGCATACGAAACGACGGGAATGAGACTCTCGCGTTGCAAACCGACGCCAACCAGATCTCGACCATTTTCAGTCAAGGTCAGAATCTATTCGCGACTTCGAGTAATCAAGGCAAGCTTTATAAGATCGGCCCGGATACGGTTGCCGAAGGTGTTTACGAATCAGCGGTTCTGGATGCAAGAACGACCGCGACATGGGGTAATGCATGGTGGATATCGGTCGGGAGTGTCACGATCGAATCGCGAAGCGGAAATTCCGAAATTCCGAATGAGACCTGGAGCGGCTGGGAGGCTGTTCGCGGCGACGCATTTCGCGGAAAGATCTCGAATCCGAAAGCACGGTTCATTCAGTGGCGGGCGATTCTTAGAGGCGGAACAGCAGCTCTTCGCGAGTTGAATGTAGCGTTCGTCGGCCGAAACATAGCTCCGGAGATCACCTCCCTTCAGATGCTTCCCCCGAACGTCGGGCTTCTCGCTAACCCTCCGATACAGATCGATCCGAATATCGAGCTTTCAGGACAGGAACCGCAGGCGTTCGGGATCGTCATCGCACCCCAGCCTCCGCGGCGCGTTTATCAACGCGGAGCACAGGCATTCCAGTGGACATCTGAAGATCGCAACGGTGACAAATTGGTTTACGACATTTTCTTCAAAGAAAATTCAGATACGATTTTTAAACCGCTGAAACAAAACGTTAGCGAAAACTTCGTCACCCTTGACGGACTCTCTCTTGCAGACGGTAAATACACGATCAAGATAGTTGTTAAGGACTCGCCGTCCAATCCGGCAGGGCAATACCTCGCCGGAGAAAGGCTGAGCGAGACGTTCATAATTGATAATTCTCAACCTGTGGTAACCGTCATTGGCACACCGCTAATATCGGGAAACAAAGCGAAAGTGATGTTCGCTGCAAGCGACAAGTCAAGCTATATCGCTAAAGCCGAATTCAGCGTAAACGGCGGTGAATGGCAAGTTGTTTATGCCGAGGACGGTATCTCTGACGGCCCGGACGAACGCTATAACGTCGAAATACCTGTTGAATCGCCCGGTGACTATTCCGTTACGCTTCGCGTTTTTGACGCGGGCGGCAACATTGGAAACGCTCGGGCGATAGTAAAAAGATGACATTAAGTTCAAAAAGCGTGGCAGTCGTCACAGGCGCGGCGTCTGGGATCGGACGAGCCCTTGCCGTTCGATTAGCTAAAGAAAACATCGCAGGAATTGCCATTTCTGACGTTAATGAAGATGGTCTCGCCGAAACCGCCTCGATGGCCGCAGAAATCGGCGCTTCGGTATCGTCGCATCTCGTTGACGTTGGTGATCTCGATCAAGTCAAAGGTCTTGCAGTCGCGGTCGTCGAAAAGTACGGCCGGGTCACGCACCTGATCAACAATGCAGGTGTAGGACTGTTCGGCACGTTCGAACACGTCTCGATCGAGGACATCGAATGGCTGATGCGGATAAATTTCTGGGGCGTGGTTTACGGCTGCAAGGTATTTCTGCCCACGCTGCTTGAACAGGACGAGGCGCACATTGTAAATATCTCAAGCGTATTCGGCTTCATAGCACCGGAAGAACAGACCGCTTACTGTGCGTCAAAGTTTGCGGTTCGAGGGTTTACCGAAAGCCTTAGGCATGAATACCGCGGGACCAACCTTTACGTTTCAAGCGTTCATCCCGGCGGCGTACTTACGAATATCGCACGCAACTCAAAGATCGGAGAAAACACACCGGAAGAATGGAAACAGCAAGGAGCAAGATTTTTCGACAAAGTCGCGAAGACCTTGCCTGATGAAGCTGCGGAAACGATCGTTAACGGAATCAAAAAGAGAAACCCTCGCATCCTTATTGGAAAGGATGCGAGGGCGATCAGTTCATTTGCAAGGCTATTTCCGAAAAACTATCTCGGTGTGATCGAACGGATCGCTGGCCACAAGATGAGCCTGCGAAAAAAGTGATCAGTTCTTGGGGAGCGTCATCGTTTCGCCTTCGTTGTTCATTTCCAAGTGCCGCGTGGTGTTGTCGGTCACGCTCGGTGGGATCAGGTCTCCGGTTTTGTATCGCGATTCAATCGGCGTTACATACTCCGTCTGCGACGGCGGCAACGCACCGCCCTGCCTGCTCTGTCCGATCATATTTCCCGCTGCGTAAGAAAATCCAACCTGGTTCTGAGACATTCGTCGAGATTTAAGAAGATCAGATATTCCCTTGGCAAGAAAAGTGAACGCGGGGAACAGCAACGCCCACCACCAAGCTTTTCCGCCCGCGACACCGGTGAACAAAAGTGCCATCGATACGATCATGAAACCAATGCCGGACACAACAGACCTGACGGCATCGCCATAGACTTCGTTTGGGTCGGATCGGCGACGGGCCTCTTTTACCGGGTCACGCTTGCGGCAGTCAGCGTCTCCGCCGAGTTTTGCCGAGAGTCCTCCGCTCAAGGCAAGCCCCACATCGCCGAGGTCTACCCCGCAGCTCCGGCAGAATTTTCCGTTATCAGGATTTTCTGTTCCGCATTTTGGACAAAACATAATTACTTCGATCCTTTTTGCTCTCTTTGCCGTCTTGCTTCAAACAATACTACGCCCGCCGCGACCGATACGTTCAGGGATTCTATTCTTCCATACATCGGGATTTTTACCAATGCATCACAATTCTCAGCCACAAGCCGATGCAGTCCCGAACCTTCCGAACCGAGCACAAGCGCCGACGGCTGTGTCCAGTCCCAGTCGCTGTAATTCATATCCGCATCACCGCTTGTCCCAACGACCCAAATATTATGCGACTTAAGATCGTCGATCAATCTGTTCAGATTGGTCACTTTCGCGACCCGTACGTGTTCGATCGCACCCGCGGAAGACTTCGCCACCGTCTCGTTCAGCCCGACCGCGCGTCGTTCCGGCAGAAATACGCCGTCGGCCCCTGCACATTCAACGGTGCGAAGTATCGCCCCGAGATTTCGCGGGTCTTCGACACCGTCAAGCAGGACAAGCAACGCTTCGCCTTTGATCGAATCCAGTATTTCATCTGCACCAACATAATCTGCCGCCGCCGAAAACGCGATCACGCCCTGGTGATTTACGTCATGGCCGACTATCCGTTCAAGCCGATCGCGGGAGATCCGATCAATGACGATACGAT
>CAYTDJ010000267.1:0-4446 GCA_964436265.1 uncultured Chloracidobacterium sp.
AGCCTGTCAGAATCGTAACCGGAATAAAAAACCATCTGCGTGAACTGCTGATACTGCGCCGCCTCCGCTACCGGCTGATACACGTATCCAAGCACCGGGATCACCGAGACCAAGTGAACAATGCGAAGGATAATTCGTTTCGTGCTCGCTTTCATTTGAAGTCTATTGATTCGATTGGCCGTTGTCTGGTTTAGGCGGGCCGTCCGTTTGAAAATACCCGTCTAGTACGGCGGTGTCACCATCCACGAGGACCACAACGCCTTCCTCGTACGTTCCCTTCTCGAATTCAGTGCGGAGCATGAAAAGCAGCTCACGGAACGAGGCTTTCGGTGTTATCTGATATTTAGTTTCCTGGTAGCCAATAATCTTTCCGCGCTCGGCACGGTTCTTTTTCATCGCAAAGAGAAACCGGTCACGCTCACCCGGGTTCGACTCCTGCTTCTTGAGAAACATCGTCAGAATCTCTTCATACTTTTCGTCATTGTAAAGTTGATGGACCTTGTCGATCGCCTTGAGTGCAACGGCCTTATCGTCGGTATAATAGATAGGCTTCGCTGAAAAGCACGCGCCGCAGAACGCCGCAACCGTTGCGACGAGGGCGAGCACAAGGAAGGGTTTTCGCGAGAGTTGAGTCATAACATCGGACACGTAAAACTAAACCGCACCATTTCCGTTCCTCTGAATCTGCACCAGATTCCCGACAACAGTAGGCCCGTATTTCACGCTTCCTGCTTTGGTGACGTTGTACCAGAAGGCCTGCATGTCCCATGCGGCGGTGGGGCAGCGTTCGGCGCAGAGGCCGCAGTGGAGGCAGACGTCTTCGTCTTTGACCATGACGCGGCCGGTCTTGAGGCCGTCGGCGACGTAAATGTCCTGCGTCAGATTTAGTGCCGGGACTTTGGTACGCGACCTCAAATCGTCCTCGTCGCCATCCGCAGTGAACGTAATGCAGCTCGTCGGACAGATATCCACACACGCGTCGCACTCGATGCACTTCGGTGCTTCGAAGACCGTTTGCACGTCACAGTTCAAACACCTCTGCGCCTCTTCGTATCCGGTTAGTCGATCAAAACCGAGCTCAACCTCTTTTTTTCGGTCTTTCAGAGTTACGTCTTTGGGCGCCTGTGGAACAACAAATCGTTTATCGTGGTCGATCTCGCTGTCGTACGCCCATTCGTGAATACCCATCTTCTGTGACACGAGATTAACGTGCGGATGCGGACGATTCGTAAGAAGATTCTCACCTCGACATAGCAAATCGATCGAGATCGCGGCCTGATGCCCATGCGCGACTGCGGTGATCACATTTTCGGGGCCAAATGCAGCGTCACCGCCAAAAAATACCTTCGGATGTGTCGATTGGAACGTCGTCTTATCGACGACGGGCATTTCCCATTTATCAAAATCAATGCCCAGATTCCGTTCGATCCAGGGAAACGAGTTCTCTTGTCCGACGGCGATGAGAACGTCATCGGCGGGATAGAAGACATCCGGTTCGCCGGTCGGTACAAGTGATCGCTTTCCGTTTTCGTCGTACTTAGCCTCGACCTTCTCAAAGGTCATTCCCGCTAATTTTCCATCCTCGATCACGAACGACTTCGGGACATGGTTGTCGATGATCGGAATGCCTTCATGCTGAGCATCCTCCTTCTCCCACGGGCTTGCCTTCATCGTCGCGAACGGCGAACGGACGATAACCTTTACATCTTCCCCACCTAATCGTCGTGCCGTGCGGCAGCAATCCATTGCGGTATTTCCGCCGCCGAGGACAATTACCGTTTTGCCTATCTTGTCAGTATGTTCAAAGGCGACCGAGCCAAGCCAATTAATGCCAATGTGAATATTTGAAGCTCCCTCCTGTCGGCCCGGCAGGTCAGGAAGATCGCGGCCGCGAGGTGCTCCGGTGCCTACAAAAACGGCGTCATAATCCTTTTCGAGCACGTCCTTGAGCGAGTCCACATAATGCTTGAAATGTGTATGAATACCTAAACGCAGAATGTAATCGACCTCTTCCTCTAGCACGTGCTCTGGCAGGCGAAACGCCGGTATCTGCGAACGCATGAAGCCGCCTGCTTTTATTTGTTCATCGTAGAGATGAATCTCATAACCTAGAGGAGCAAGATCGCGAGCGACGGTCAGAGAAGCAGGCCCTGCGCCGATCAGAGCGATCTTCTTGCCGTTCGGCTTAAAGGGCCCTTGCGGCATGAAAGGCAGCGGATCCTCGCGATTATCCGCGGCTACGCGCTTGAGCCGGCAAATTGCGACTGGTTCTTCTTCGACACGGCCGCGGCGACAGGCGGGTTCACATGGTCGATCGCACGTGCGTCCGAGAATGCCCGGAAACACGTTCGAGTCCCAGTTGATCATGTAAGCCTCGGTGTATTTACCCGCTGCGATCAGGCGAATATACTCCGGTACGGGCGTGTGCGCCGGACACGCGTACTGGCAGTCGACAACTTTGTGAAAATACTCAGGATCCTTTATGTCAGTTGGTTTCAATTCAGTTACACCTTACCCAAGTTTCGGCTGTTAATTTCGGTCATTAAGGAATGAGAGATCGGCTCTCAAAATATCCTCAATTCTAATGGAAACACAGACATTTCTCTAGCAGAATCAAACCTAAACGGATCAGAAGCCATTTACAATTCTTTGCAGGTCGGATTCTTGACACGATTTTTGACGCCGAATACACTTCTCGCGTTCCTCATCGTAAAGAAATCTAATAACGAATAGGAGAATAATGAGCTTTTCTCGACGTGATTTTATCAAGTCTGCAGGTTTTGCGATCGGTTCGATGGCCATTCCGGTCTGGCTGGAAGGATCCGCAGCGGCAGCAGCGGCCGAGGTATTCACAAAGTTAAAGAAGGATGATCTTGCTGATGCGGCACTTGCGATTGCTAAGAGGCTTGGTGCCGGCTACGCGGACATTCGGATCAATCGTTATCGCACGGAATCGGTAAGTACGCGCGAGCGTCAAGTGTTGAATGTTTCCAGTTCGGAGAATTTCGGATTTGGCGTTCGCGTATTGGTAAATGGCACCTGGGGATTTGCCGCAAGCCCGATCATAACTATCGATGAAGTAAGGCGCGTGACAAGCGAAGCGGTGGCGATCGCAAAGGCAAACTCTGTCATCCAGAGGCGCAGGATCGAACTGGTCCAAACGCCAAAGGCGACAGCTGATTGGAAGAGTTCATTCGAAAAAGATCCATTCGACGTGCCTTCTCAAGAGAAGGTGGCCGCCCTTTTGAAGATCAACGAAGCCGCTCTCTCGGTGGCTGGTGTTTCCTTTGTGAATTCACAGGTAGCATTTGTAAATGAACAAAAGTATCTCGCGACCAGCGATGGGTCGAGGATCGAACAATATTTGATCCGCACGAATCCGAGCTTTTCAGTAACGGCCGTTAACCGATCGACCAACGACTTTCAATCGGTCAACTCCCTTTTGCAGGCGCAGAATATCGGGTTTGAGTATTTGACCAAGCGCGATTGGGCCGCCGATGCCAGAACCGCCGCGGAACATGCCGTAATGAAGCTCACAGCGAAGGCTGTCGAGCCCGGTAAATACGATCTGGTCCTGCATCCGTCTCACTTGTTTCTGACGATACACGAATCGGTTGGCCATTCGACCGAACTTGATCGGGCACTGCTTTGGGAAGCAAATTATGCCGGTACGAGTTTCTTGACCCCTGACAAGACAGGCAAACTTAAATTTGGCTCGAACATGGTCAATTTCGTTGCGGACCGGACGCAGCCGCAAGGGCTTGCGACGGTCGCATTTGATGACGAAGGCGTTCCTGCTCAGGAATGGGATCTGGTAAAGGAGGGTGTTTTTGTTGATTGGCAGACCACGCGTGACCTTGCAAAGCTTTTGGGCCGCGATCGGTCTTACGGATGCCTGCACGCCGATAGCTGGGGCAGTGTTCCCTTCCCTCGGATGCCGAATGTTTCGCTAAAACCGGCAAAGGAGGACATAACTCAAGACGATCTGATATCCGGCGTTGACAAAGGGATACTCATATACGGCCGAGGAAGCTACTCGATCGACCAGCAGCGTTATAATTTCCAGTTTGGCGGCCAAACATTTTGGGAGATCAAAGGCGGAAAGGTGGTCGGAATGCTAAAGGATGTTGCGTATCAGTCAAAAACGACGGATTTTTGGGGTTCGCTTGACGGCCTTGGTGGAAAGGAGACCTATGAACTTCCCGGCTCGTTTAACGATGGTAAAGGGGAACCTGGCCAATCGAACGCTGTTTCGCACGGATGTCCGCCGGCACGTTTTCGTAACATAAACGTGCTTAACACGTCGGCGGGACAAAGCGCTGGACAAATGGAGGACCACGAATGATGATGCTCTCTGAAAATGAAGCTAAGGTTCTCACCAACAGGATCCTTGCAATGGTAAAGGCTGACGATGCAACCGCCAGTGTTAACAGCAACAAGAATTCA
>CAYTDJ010000268.1:0-4445 GCA_964436265.1 uncultured Chloracidobacterium sp.
CAATGAGAGCGTCGATGCCATAGACGGCAGCCGACTGTGTCAGAAAAAGGTTCGGCATTTAAGTGTAAGAAAAACCGAAGGCAGTTTAGCCGATACCGCCCTTTGAGACAAAACCGCCGTAAATGTCCATATTTTGCTTTACGTTTATATTAATTATGGGTAAACTCGGAAAATTACAGACGAATGCAGAAATCTGCATTCAACTTTGCAACCAAGGTGCGGAGGTACGGCATCATAGCGGCGGATAGGTTTATCAATTCCGGGACAGATCTTTTAGGAGTGACTATGGACTCTGCCGCAGCGGCCGTTGATAGGGACATCGCTTTTGGTTTTGAGGAGGCCGTCGAACTGCCACTGGTGCAGGATCAGACGGCCGTTCGTGCATCTGTTGACGATGGCTCGATCCACCTTGATACCTCGGACATCGAACTTTGCAAAATGGCGGCCGAAGGCAGCTTGGCAGCATTTGAAGTGATCTATCAGCGGTATCACAGGCGAACATATAGCCTGACGCTTCGAATGACCGCCAGCCAGACGGAAGCCGAAGACCTCACACAGGAAGTTTTTATCCAGCTTTTCCGAAAGATCGGTAGTTTTCGGGGTGATTCGGCATTTTCAACGTGGCTCCATCGCCTGACCGTAAATCAGGTGCTTATGCATTTCCGCAAGCGGTCATTCAAGAACGAAAAGACCAGCGAAGACGGCGAAATGCCGGAGCAGACGGTAACGGGCTCGTCAAATCCCGGAAAAATGCAAGTAGTTGACCGGATCGCCCTCAAAAATGCGATCGCTGAACTTCCGAAAGGTTATAAGAATGTGTTCGTTTTGCACGATATCGAGGGCTTCGAACACGAAGAAGTGGCGCGGATGCTGGGAATATCGGTGGGCACTTCGAAATCACAACTTCACAAGGCCCGCCTGAAACTCCGCGGCCTGATAATCCAGCAAAAAGAGGAGACAAGTTAAGCCTCACAAAAGGCAACCCTTTTCACGCCCAATCATCTACTATTATTGAAGGCGTGCAAGGTGGTTTGAAAACGGGCTGTTCGGGTGGACGGTCTGGTTTTATCTTCGTTTGATCCTTTGTGAAAATAGGGTCATGGCGTTATGAATTGCGAGTTTTGTCAGGAACAATTGAGCGGCTTTCTGGATGGTGAATTGGACGAACTTCTTGCGTCTAATGTAAGGACCCACCTTTCGCTCTGCGAAGAATGTGCAAAGCTTTGTGAAGATTTTGCCGCGATCCTAGATTCCTGCAAACTTGACGAGTTAAGCGAAGAAATTGTTCCTCCCAATCCTAATGCACTTTGGTGCCGGATCAGCAACACCATTGAAGCCGAGATCAAGCCTGAAACAAAAGCGGAGGTTAAACAACCCCGGGGATTCTTTGCCCGAGTTTGGAATCTTTCCTTTGCACAGGCCGCCTCGGGAGTTCTTGCCATTGCCTTGATAAGCTCGCTTCTCACAGTCGTTGGGATCAAGAATTATTTTCAGCCTACAGGCTCTGATTTCACGTCGCGATCTAGCGAGACGCAAACAACTTTCGAGAAGCTGTTGAGCAGAGTCGGCCTTGCGGACTCGCCGCAAGCGGCCCGTGAAAAGCGATTAAAGGAACAACAGGCTGTGATCGATTATTGGAATCAACGCGTCCAGGCAAGACGGGCAATGTGGGACGAAAACCTGCGACGCGGATTTGACAGGAATCTGCAGGCTATCGATCAAGCAGTTTACGAATATAAGACCACTCTCGAGCAGAACCCGGAGGACGAACTCTCGGGAGAAATGCTTGACTCGGTCATGAATGAGAAGATGAACTTGCTCCGCGAATTCTCTGAGCTTTAGTCACCCAATAAGAAATGATCTGCATTGATGTGAAAAAGGGTGGCTTTGCAAAAAGCTTTATGCGTTTCATGCTGCTCACACTCTCGGTGGGCTTTCTGTACGTACTTAGCACACCGGAAGCTATCGCTCAAAAGCGATTTTCCCGAACATATCCCGCGGGACAAAATGTCAGGCTTGAACTGCTGAACAGGACCGGCACCGTTACCGTCGAGGGCTGGAATCGAAACGAGGTCAGTATTTCGGCCTATATGGAAGCTCCGGCCGCAAACATCGAACCCCAGTCGCTGAGCGGCACGATCGTCATCAATCTCGTCCGCGACAATCAGGGTCGTGAGTTTGGAAGCGTTAACTTCACGATCCGTGTTCCCTACACTTCGACTGTGGACATCGAGACCAAAATGGGAAACCTGAATGTTTCAAACATTCGGGGCGGATATATTCGAGCGCATATTACCACCGAAGGCGACATTACGTTGACGAACATAGGCGCCTCAAACGTCTCTGCTCAGAATGGCATAGGCGATATCTTCTTTGACGGCATTATCCAGGCGAGCGGAAATTATCGATTTGCTTCGATCAACGGAAACATCAATCTTAGGATCCCTCTCGACTCATCGTTTCGCGTGATAGCGACGGCTCCGTCCACGCGGAACATCTCGCTCGGCTCGTTCACCAACGAGAACATGCGGTTTGTCAGCGACGGCCGCCGAGTTGCCGGGCAATCGGGTGACGGCAGCGCAACACTCACCGTTACAAACCAGCGCGGCAGCATTGCATTCATCCGACGATAAATTTGTTGACGTGGGTTCCCTCAGGCACGTAAACTCTTATTAGCCGCACTCGGCCCCTCTCCGATCTACACCAATATGAAAAAGCTCACCGCATTTTATCTCGTATTATTCTCGTTCTGTGTTTTTGGAACTGCGGCTATAGCACAGAGTCCGCAGATGCTGAAGCGAACCACTACAAAATCAGACCGGCTGGACTTCGGTGTCGGTGGGACCGTGGCTGTCGTCGGGGCACCGAAGGGATCTATAAGGATCGAAGGATGGTCTAACCGCGAGATCGAGATCACTGCCGAGATCGGGATCGAAGGAGCGAGCGAGGCAGACCTTGACCGGCTCTCGAAAGTGATCGGTTTTTCGCTGGAAGAATCGGCGGGAAGGACCGGCATAATCAGCGTCGGGACCAATGATAAGAAATACCTGAAACGTGTCGATAAGAGCTTTCCCAAGGCTCTATTGAATAATCCTTACCGGATCGATTACGTGATCAAAGTGCCGAGATATACCGATCTTCAGATCGACGGAGGTGTCGGCGACCTGGCTATCACGGGCGTGGAAGGCGCGATGAAGATCAACTACTTGGACACACATGCGCGGCTCGATCTTGTCGGCGGCGGGTTGATCGCGGTCTTCGGAAAAGGCGACGTCGAGATCAATGTTCCGACGCGAAGCTGGCGCGGACGGTTTGCCGACGTACAGTTGGCAAGCGGAAGTATGCTGCTCAATTTACCGACAGGTTTGAATGCGGATCTTGACGCGACGATCCTTCGTACCGGCAAGATCGAGAACGGTTTTGCTGAATTCAAACCGCGAGTTCGGAAACAGGAATTTACTGATACATCGATCGTTGCCAAATCGGGAACAGGCGGAGTTCCGCTGAAGTTCTCGGTCGGCGACGGAACGATGAAGATCGTGCAGGATAAGAAACCAAGTTAAGCTTACGGCTTTTTTCGATTTTAACCACTAAGGTGATAAGTTAGTCATACTTATCGCCTTTTTCATTTCATTATGACCATCAAATCAGATATCTGGCTGCGGCGGATGGCGGACGAGCAAGGAATGATCGACCCTTTCCTGCCCGAGCTTGCTCGCGAGGTAAACGGCAATCGCATAATTTCAGCCGGTGCGTCGAGTTACGGCTATGACATGCGACTGGCGGATGACGGGTTCCGGATCTTTTCATCAGTTCATGGCAAAGAGATCGATCCGAAGAAGTTTGACGAGCAATATTCGCTGATCGAACCGGAGCTCCAGACCTCGGAAGACGGTTCCAAGTACTATATCCTTCCCGGCCATCACTACGGCTTGGGCGTGACGGTAGAGACCTTCAAGATGCCGCGCAATGTGACCGGCGTCGCACTCGGAAAATCTACATATGCTCGTGCCGGACTTCTGGTAAATACCACACCGCTTGAGGCCGGCTGGACCGGCCGGCTTGTCGTGGAGATCGCCAATCTCGCAAACCTTCCCCTTCGCGTTTACGTAAATGAAGGCATTGGCCAGATCCTTTTCTTCGAGTCTGACGAAGACTGTGCAGTAAGTTATGAGGATCGAGGCGGTAAATACCAAGGCCAAACAGGCCTGACGTTCGCAAAGGTCTAATTCCATATGAAACAAAAACTCGCTGCCCTGCTTCTCCTGTGGGTAATTCCCTTTTCAGGCATTACCTCCGCTCAAGATCGAATTGACGATCGGGTATTAGCACAGATCAAAGCCGAAGGCTTTCAGAATTCAAAGGTAATGGAAACTGTCGGCTATCTGACCGACGTCTTTGGTGGACGACTGACAAACTCCCAAAATCTCAAGAACGCGAAAGTC
>CAYTDJ010000269.1:0-4442 GCA_964436265.1 uncultured Chloracidobacterium sp.
ATCACGTTCAGATCCGGTTCCCCTGCAAGTGAGAATTCCGCCTGCATCTGTTTCATGGCTTTTAGAAAGCCGTTTATCATCGGACGATTAAGCTTATAAGTTATCTCATCCGTCCGGTCGTATTGAAGATTGACCTCGACACGTCCGCGAGATAGCCGTTCACCGATCAGATGTTTGATGGTTCCTTCGAGCGGCTGCATCTCACCGGAGAGGCGGAGATTGACGTCGAGAAACCGATTGTTGACCGTCTTTAGCTCGACACTAACGGAGAACGATTCCTCTGAAACGCTTCCTCGTCCAAACCCTGTCATTGACTTCATATATTCACCTTCTTTGCCTGGTCACAAAACCGGAGCATCCGCCTGCTCATTGGCGAACTGGAGATCGTAAAGCCGTCGGTATCTGCCGTCCTTTTCCAGCAGTTCGGCATGTGTGCCGGTTTCTACTATCTTGCCTCTGTCCATTACCACGATCTTGTCCGCTTTACGGATCGTTGAAAGCCGATGAGCTATCACGATGGAAGTGCGGTTCTGCATCAAATTCTCGATAGCCTGCTGGACGAGCATTTCCGATTCGGTATCGAGAGCCGAAGTTGCTTCGTCGAGAATAAGGACCGGGGCGTTTACGAGTACTGCTCTCGCTATTGCTATTCGCTGCCGCTGTCCACCGGAGAGAAACGTCCCGCGTTCACCTACGACCGTCTCGTATCCTTGAGGCAGCTCTTCGATGAAATCGTCTGCAAAGGCTATACGGGCGGCTTCTCGTATCTCGAGCTCTGTCGCTTCAGGTTTTCCATACGTTATGTTGTATTTTACAGTGTCGTTGAACAGAACTGTTTCCTGAGTTACAAGCGCGATTTGTTTGTGAAGGCTTGCTAGTTTTGCATCTCTAATGTCAACGCCGTCCCAGATGACCGAGCCATAAGTTGGATCGTATAAACGTTGGACGATCTTGATCAGGCTCGATTTTCCGCTTCCGCTCTCGCCGACCAGGGCAACGACAGAGCCTTTTTTTACTTCGAGCGAAAGTCCGTCAATGATCTTCTTGGTGTCGTTCTGATAGTTGAATGAGATCTCCCGCAATTCGATCTGCTTCTCAAGTGGTTTTAATTCGGCCCCATTTTCCTTTTCGGGTAATACTTCGGTCTCATCCAAGACATCCCAAACGTCCTTTGCGGCGGCAAATGCTTTGCTGATCTCATTATGCTGACGAGAGATCTTTCGCATTGGGTCATAACTGCGAAACAGAAAGTACATGAACGCGAAGAATTGAGACGCGTCGAGTCTTTCGGCATTGATCTCGCGAAGACCAAAGTAAAGCAATACAAGCAAAGCGACAAAACCAATTATCTCGATCGTCGGTGGTGAAATGGCCGCAAGCCGGCCCGACCGCAGGTTTGCCCTTGCGATCAAGTTCGCAACACGGGAAAATCGCTCCTTTTCACGTTCTTCGGCCCCGTATGCCTTTACGATGGTCTGGTTGGCCAGGGTCTCCTGCGCGGTGTCGGTCAATAGTTTGTTGCCTTCGAACGACTCGTCGGCGAACTTTCTCAGACGCTTGCTGAATTTGGTGGTCAGAAGCGCAATTATCGGGCCGATGAGAATTGCGCCAAGCATCAAACGCCAGTTCAGATAGAACGCTGCGCTGAGCAAAAATACAAGAATCAGAGCTTCACGCAATACGTCTCGCAGATTTGCCGATACGGCATATTCGATCGCTGAACAGCTTACGACCAGTCTCGATACTAAAAAATTAGTGCGATGACGCTCGAAAAACGAAGCAGGCTGGCTAAGCAAATGATCATAAAGCTGTCTGCGAAGATCGAGTATCGCAGACTGGCCGATCTTCGCCATTAAATAAGATGAAAAGTACTCCGCGATCCCCTTGCAAATGGTAAACGTCAGCAACAAGCCGGAAATTACCATCCAGGCATGGAACCAATTGTCTCTAGGTATAAGGCTGTTTAGGTCAAAAAGCGTTTTTGATTCTTTGGCTGCGTTAGGAAGAAATTGATCGAAGATAGGAACGAGCAGGGCACCGGTGGCGGTCTCGAACGCAGCGACGAGGATCATCGCCGCGAATGCGAAGAGGAACGTCAGCCAGTGAGGCCGAACGTACTTTAGTAACCTTAGGAACTCGTTCATTTAGACGGCTAAAACCTCGAATATACTTAAACGCAGTCAGGTTGTCCAAAACGCATTTATTTGCAACTTTAAAGCCGCCTATGGCATCTTGTTCATAACATCATTCCTCCGGAGCAATAAATGAAAATTCACTCATTATTAAAGTTGGCGGTTATTACTCTGGTCGCCGCATCTCTTTCGTACACTGTATTTGCACAAGTTGATGTGCCTAGGCGTACGACCGCGATCACCTATCCGCTAGATGAATTGGTTATGGTGCAGTTTCGTGGAACGACTCGATATCCTCGAATGAAGGGGGATGCAAAGATAAAGCGAACGAGTCGAAACGGTACGGAGATCGAACTGAATGTTTCGAAAATGCCTCGACCGTTCGAGCTTGGGCGCGGTTACGCTACTTATGTTCTATGGGCTGTCTCTCCAGATGGTCAGGTGGCGAATCTTGGCGAGATAAAGCGACGAGGATTTTTCGAGTTCGACTCAAAGATCAGTGTAACGACGCCGCTTCAGACGTTTGCTTTGATCATTACGGCCGAACCACATTTTCTCGTCGCCCGACCTAGCCAGGAGATAATGCTGGAGAATCTGAGTCCGTACACGCTTAGCGGCAGAAAGATCGACACCAGCCCATCGATCCAGTACTTCGGAAATTCAAGCGATTTCTTCCGCGATGCGCGTACGCCCGAGATCGCGGAGATCGATTATTCGAAAACGCCATCCACCATTTTGCAGGCCAAGCAGGCAGTCGCCCTGGCCAAGTTTGCGGGAGCTGAGCGTGACGCGTCTACTGAACTTAGAGAGGCCGAAGTTCTGTTGCAGAACGCCGAAGATTCATGGAAAGCGGGACGAAAGGAAGAAGAGGTTGACATAACGGCTCGACGTGCGGTCAGCACTGCCGTTAAGGCCGAATCGACCGCACAGGTACGTAAACAGGCCCGGGAAAAACGAAACGAACAGGCAAGGAACGACGCAGAGATAAGACAAGCGGAAAGCCGATATTCTGATGCTCTTGCACAGATCGACGAGCTCAAACAACAGCTTGCGGACGAGACTCGAGCTCGCGAACTCGCCGAACGAGACGTGGCGAATTTATCCGGGCAGGTCAGAGATCTCAAGAACGATAACGGAAGACTGCGCGAGGACTTGGGAAAAGCGAAAGTCGAAGCCGATTCAGCCAAGGCTAGAGTCGCCGCAGTAGAGAAGGCCGCCCGGGAAGCCGAGGAACAGCGCGCTCGCGATGTCAGGCTTCAAACGCTTCGTGCAAATGAAGCCGGCCTAATGGCTTCACTTAAGAAATTCGGCACGGTCGAAAGAACGGAACGCGGCATCGTTGTGACTCTCGCCGAAACCTATTGGAGCGGTCCGCGAGCCTCCACCTTCTCACCGCTCGCCAGCCCTAGGATCACTTCGTTAGGGGAACTGCTCGTTGCAAATCCGGATTATAAAGTCACGATCGAATCTCACACCGATGATACAGGAACCCCTGATGACCTGAATTACCTGACAAACCTTCGTTCACGGGTGATCGCTGAGCGGCTTTATCAATTGGGTGTAGCCGAGACGCGTATCGAACCGAGAGGATTGGGGGCAACACTGCCGGTCGCGCCCAATACCACGGCTGCGTCAAAGGCAAAGAACCGAAGGGTACAGGTAATACTGACGCCTTCGATATGATCGATTTGACCAATTAGCATGACCGAACGGCTCGGAAGTGATCTTGGGTCGTTCGTTTTTTTTTGGAAGAAAGATCATGCAGCTAAGACTCTGATGCGGTCAGGCGGAAGTCCGACCATGCACTCATCACCCACATTTAGGCCGACAAGCCGCATAACTAGTGCATCAAGTACCAGATCGCCACAGGTCAAAGACACGACCGTTGTCGCTCCTTGAAAATGTATTCCGGTAATAACAGCTCTCAGTAAGTTGTCTTCGGGAAACGATGCACCGAATGAGAGTGAGATCTGTTCGGGCCGGATCGCGAGGAAGGAATTTTTATTGATCGCACCGAGAGTTCGGAGTTCGACTTTCTGGGTGAATAATCGGTGTTCCCCGCGGATCGTTATGAACTCAGGCAATTCCGATTTTGAAGAGGTAAGCCGTCGAGCCTCGATCAGGTTATTTCGTCCCGTTAATCTGGCCGTGGTCGTATTCTCCGGTTCGTCGTAGAGAGCCTGCGGAGTTCCGATCTGCTGCACTTGCCCGTCGGCAATAACAAGGGCCCGATGCGCGGCCAGCAGTACGTGAGAGAAGTTCGATGTTGAAAAAAGCACCGGTATGTTTCGCCCTCCTGCTGCCTCTTTC
>CAYTDJ010000270.1:0-4438 GCA_964436265.1 uncultured Chloracidobacterium sp.
GATGCGGATAGCGTGAATCGTTTACCGCGGAGGTTGATGGATGATGCCGGTCTTTGACCTTGGCCTACTGAATTTGAGATCTGGAAAATGGACAAGCTTCATGTGTCCGCCATCACTTTTCTTTTCCCGGACTTGTGATAGTATTCTTGTTCGGTTCGCGATTCCTCCACGGTTTTGCGGGCCGAAAAAGGCCGGGTGACGGTGTGGGAGACGGCATCCGGCCGCTTCTTATTTTCGTCTCCTGCTTTTACTTTTCACCTTTTACTTTCTATTTATTTCCACAGCTTCCCTCACCGTTGTCTGTGCCGGCAGATACGCGGAGGAGATATGCTGTCTCAGAAGGGCTTTTCGCTTCTCGAGTTTCTCGTCATAGTTCTGATACTCGTGCTTTTTGTCGCCATCGCGACGCCGCTGCTTACGCGGTCTGACCACGCCTCGGCCGAATCAAAGGCCATCGCCACCTTAAAGCAGATCTACACCGCCGAACAGGACCATTTCGGCGCGACCCGGCTCTACGGCCCGATGTCCAAACTTGCTCTGCCAAACCGCGCCCCCGATCAGGGCTTTACCGCCGAGGGCTACGCATATTACCTGACCGTCGGCGGAGGCTTTCGCCGCTGGTGCGCCGCCGCCGCTCCCGACAAAAAGGGCGAGGGCCGCTACTTCGGCATCGACGAATCAGGAACCATCCTCGCCGCCCGTTCGCCTATCGACTGCTCCGACGGATCTCTCGACAAGTCCCGCGGCGATATCGTGAAATAGTCAGTACCACCCGCTACCGCAGGTGGTACTGACCTAGACTTGTACGCCCGCCGAGCGTTTTGCAGAGTAGAGCCTTGCCATGCGGACGCAATTGTCAAAGACCTTTGCCGTGACATAGACGCTGTCCGGGGCGGTCTCGGTCGTACTCGCCGCGCGGCCCGCCTTTATCATCCAGCCGGCCGCGGCCGCCGCGTTTAGATCGTAGGTCGGCGACCACGCCTCGGCCTCGGGTCCGTTGCCCTCGCTGTCAACAAGCCCGCTCTGCGCGAGCAGCTCGTCTATCTCGCCGTCGGTCAATTCAGGCTCAGTCGTCCACGCTGTTATTTTCTTAAGTTTGTCTTTTGGAGTTTCCATAATTAATAGGTGGAAGAAAATAGCCACGAATTTACACGAATTTCACGAATGGCTGTCCAGTCGGCGAATGAGTCCGCCAAGTCTCACCGGGCCCGGTTCACACAGAAGATCCAATTAGTGTGATTCGTGAAATTCGTGGCTGATCTTCTAAATTAAGACTTGCTGGCGATGAGGCAAGCGAGCGCCGTTGGCCGCACGACCTTTGCGCCGTAAACGTGCAGGCCCTTTACCGCGTCGCCGAAACGTTTTTCGGGTTTATAAGCCGAGAGATCGAGGACCTGTTCGGCATAGCTTGTCGCCATCGCGTGGCCGGCAAGTATCTTGTACTTCGCTCCGGCCGTGTTAGGCACGCTGTTCGATTTTAGGATCGCGAAACCGGCCGCCTCGCCGACAGCTCCGTTTGCCAGGACGCGGTCCGATCTCAGCGTGCCCGCGTTGATGAACCGGTCGTCCTTTAGCAGCAAGCCGTGAAACCATGCCGGGACGACGCAAAAGCGGCCCTCGAGCGGAACGTTCGCTTCGTCGAGCAGCACGCCGAGATCGACCAGGTATTCATAAGCGTCGTCCTTGGTCGGGACCTTTGGCGTGGTCGTCGAACCGATCTTGTTGCCCGTGGGAACGGCCGTGTCCATGATGCCGGCGAGATAGGTGTCAGCTTCGTCGCGCAGGCCCCATGCCGCGCGCTTCATAGCTTCGTCCAGCACGTTTACGTTCTGCTGCGCTCGGTCCACGCTGTCCACGTAAAAGTGAAAGTATTTCTGCCGGTCGATGAGCATCGTCTGTGCCTCATCGGTCAGTATCTCGGGGTCGCCGATGTCCGTGTCCTTTACGTAATCGTCGATCGTCACATCCCCTACCGACGCGATCTTGACGGTATTGCCCGCCTCGCGTATCTCGCCCTCATAGTCTCGGTTACACACATTCGTCTGTCCATATACGAGAGCTTTTTCCAATGCCGTGAGCAGCCGCGCTGCCCATACTGTGGGGATAAATGTTAGTGCCATAGTTTTTCAATTGAGAGTGGACAATGGAGAATGGACAGTTTCAAAGCCCTGATCCCGCACGTCCGTAGTGAAAGTTGTGATGTTGGGAAGATACAAGCCCGACCGTGATGAACAGCGATCGTCCATCGTCTGTTGTGATCTATCCGTTTGATAGGGCCGCTTTTACCTCGGCCCAATCCAGCCTTTGTATCTCGGCCGGTGACATACGCGAAAGTGCGTCTTTTGTGAGGCTTGGGGCGGTCCTTCGGCCTGCACCGCCGTCGATCGACCCGGCAGGCGCGTCCATTCCGAACTGTTCGGGATAGTGTTGCTTCATTTGTTCAATGATCGCCGCGATGTTCGTCGCCGCTCCGTCGTCGCCGAACTGAATGGCCGCTTTCGCCTGTTCGGATAACAGTTTCGGCGATCTCGCTCCTGCTTTGATCAGCTGGGCTTCGATATCATATACGGCAGTCCGCATACGTAATTCATTTCTTAACGTCTCGTTTTCGGAACGCAGTTGTTCCGGGTCAATTACATCGGTTTCCGCGTGTACACTCTCACGTGTGTCCGATTGCGTATTCAATTGTGGTGTTTGTTCGTTCATATTTTGTTCAGTCCTTCTTCCGCATAGAGCCCAAGTTCGCGGCGGAGTTTGAGGTTCTCCAGCATTTCGCGTTCGGTCAGCGGAGATGCCGGTTCCCATTCGGTGGAGACCGCCGCATTCGCGTGTCCGACGATCCTCAGCGCGAATGCCATCACGTCTTCCCACACCGTGCCGAACTGTTCCTGCCGGTCCCGCACCTTTGCGACAAAGCGCGTCTCTGCTTTCCGCAGGCTCTCGCCGGATGGAAAGCCGCGCACCTGCGGCATCAGGTAATAGAGCGGCGTTCCCGTGACCGACGCGATGTCGATGCGGAAACCGTCCTTTACTTTCAGAAATTGTTCGAGGTCGGCCGCGGCAAAATCGCCGAATTTTGCGTCCGGGTTTTCAGCCAGCCAAAGGTGGTCGATACCGGCCTTGAACGGGGCCGCCGCGTTTCCGTCCTTGTCATACTGGATCTCGATACCGGCCGCCCATCGCTGCCGATAGGCGCAGACCTCCATCGCGACCAGCATATCGAGCACGGCTTTGTTCAGGCCGTCCTGGACCGGGATCGCGGGTTCGAGTTCCGAAACGCCGAACGATCCGATGTCGGCGTTGTTGGCGAAATGAAATACCGGTACGACACCGAAAGGATTGTTCAGAGTGCGCGATTCATCGCGTTCTTCCGCATTCTTTGACGCGATTGATCGCGCACTCTCAACCGTTGGAATGAAACTCTCCGCATTGGGCAAAAACCCGTCTTGTGCATCCTTAGAAATGAACTTCTCGATGCGGTCCGGAAAGAAGAGGTTCAGGCGGGTACGCTTTTCCGGCGTTCGCCAATATTTTGCAGCCCATTTCACGCGGCCGGGCATTTCTTCGTCATAGCCGACCGTGCACGTCTCGGCGGAGTTCGGAAAGATCTGCACGGTGCCGTCCGCGGCGGGCCAAACGATAACATAGGCGTCACCGTTCTTCAGCGCCTCTTTGTGCACCTCACCCGCACGTATCGCCATTCGGTTAGCCCGCCAGATCTCATTGACGTCTGCGCTCAGAGTGCGCGATTTATCGCGTTCTTCACTCCGAACGCCGAATCCTGTTATCTTCAGCTTGTCCTTTATCGCGTCGCAGACAGCCGGACACAAGTTCAACGCAAACTCGCGAAAGAGATCGCCGAACGTGTTGGCAAATTTCTCCGTCGCGAAGCTCAGGCTGTGCTCGCCGGCATAGTAACGGCTGCTCCGCCGGTAACGGCCTGCGTTGTTTCTGAATTGCTCAATTGCTAGTTCGATAGTTTCGTTCATAGATTTTTTTGTTTCTAAAATCCCGCCGCTCCGCGTCCGCCGCGTGCCAGCATCTGAACCGCGAGGCTTACGGCGTCCACCTGATCGTCGTGCCGCCCGTGAGGAAAGCGGCACACCTCGTCCAGAAAATCGTCGATCCAGGGTCCGCGAACGAGTGCGACCTTTCCCGCTTCGGCACGCGACGTCCAGGCGTGTGCACGCGTCGTCTTGTCCGTGTCCGGCTTTATCCCGGTGATGCTCCGTCCCGCAAATCTCACCTCACGCTGGAGTTCCTGAACGAACGCCTGTCCGTGCAGGGCCGATTCTATGCAGTGCCGCGTATCTCGCTCCTCGGTGATCCGCTCGCGGATGTATCGCCGCTGTTCGGGAAACTCGATGCGTTTGCGAAAACCGTCGGCGATGTAAAGAATGCCCGTCCGCGTATCGATCGCGCATCGAAAGCTCGCCGT
>CAYTDJ010000271.1:0-4433 GCA_964436265.1 uncultured Chloracidobacterium sp.
AGAGCTTTCTCTACACGCGCTTTCGCGAGATCTGCGAGATCATGCGGACGTATGATGTCAGCTTCTCGCTCGGTGACGGCCTCCGTCCGGGATCGATCGCCGATGCGAACGACGAGGCGCAGTTTGCCGAACTTGATACCCTCGGTGAACTGACCAAGATCGCGTGGGAAATGGACTGCCAGACGATGATCGAGGGCCCCGGTCACGTGCCGATGCACCTGATCAAAGAGAACATGGACAAGCAGCTCGAGGTTTGCGGCGAAGCGCCGTTCTACACGCTCGGGCCGCTAACGACCGATATTGCTCCGGGTTATGACCACATCACAAGTGGGATCGGTGCTGCGATGATCGGCTGGTTTGGAACGGCGATGCTCTGCTATGTTACGCCAAAAGAACACCTCGGTTTGCCGAATAAACAAGATGTCAAAGAAGGCGTGATCACCTATAAGCTGGCTGCACACGCTGCTGACCTTGCGAAAGGCCATCCCGGTGCGCAGTATCGCGATAACGCTCTCTCAAAAGCTCGTTTCGAGTTCCGTTGGGAAGACCAGTTCAATCTCGGGCTCGATCCTGAGAAAGCAAAAGAATTTCACGATGAAACTCTGCCGGCCGAAGGCGCAAAGCTCGCCCATTTCTGCTCAATGTGCGGCCCGCATTTTTGCTCAATGAAGATAACGCAGGACGTTCGTGAATACGCCGAAAAACAAGGTGTCGAGGCCGAAAAGGCTCTGGCCGTCGGGATGACCGAAAAGGCGAAGGAATTCGTTGCTTCAGGCGGAGAGATCTACCACGGAAACCTGCCCGACGGTGCAAAAGAGCATTATTAAGTCTTCTTCTTAACTCAAATCTTGATCGGGTGAGGTGTCGGCCTCACCCTTTTTTATTTGGGAACTTTTCAGCTCAAGAGTCCGTTCAGATTTTCTGGCCTCAAGAAATTCAACAGTCAGATCTACAGGACCTATTTTGCATCTATGAAGAAAGGAGATTTGCAGGATCTCAAGATTAACGTCAAGTTGAAGCTTTCGGCTTTGTGGGCTTCGGTTACATTTTGCTATTTATACGGCGATTATTTTGAATTGTATGTTCCTAAGAAAGTCGAAGGCCTATTGAATGGCGTAAATATACTGGACAGCCCGACAAAGCTTTTCATCGCTGCCTTTCTTCTGTTGATTCCTTCGTTGATGGTTTGTTTTTCGCTTGTCTTAAAGCCGTCGATCAATCGGGTATTGAATATTTGTTTGGGCGTTTTCTACACCCTTTTTGTGGCGTTGGTCGGCTTGAATTCTCTCTCTGTTTGGCGAACATTCTACGTTTTTTATGCGTTGGTTGAAATTTGTCTGACAGTGCTGATCGTTTGGTGTGCCTGGCGTTGGGAAAGAGTTGAGGCGGAGATCGGATGAAACTCGGTGCAAACAAAAATACCGCAAGATTGGCAGGTTTGATCTACCTGATCGTCGTGGTTACTGGTATTTTCAGCCTCGCCTACGTTCCTTCAAAATTGATCGTTTGGGGCGATGCGGCGAAAACTTTTCAGCAGATCGCAGAATCGCAGTTCCTCTTTCGAACTAGCCTTATCAGCAGTGTTATCTGCTACGTTTCGTTTCTACTTTTGCCATTTGTCCTCTATCTTTTACTTCGCCCGGTTAATGAAATTGCCGCAAAGTTAATGATAGTTCTGTCGGTCGTCAGCGTGCCGATCTCGATGCTCAATCTGCAAAATAGATACGCCGTATTGACACTGATCAATGGCGCAGAGCACACAAAAGCTCTTGACCCATCCCAGATCCATTCGCAATTGATGCTTTTGCTGGAAAACTACGACAGCGGCATCTTGATCCTGCACATTTTTTGGGGTCTCTGGCTTTTTCCGTTTGGTTATTTGGTTTATAGATCCGGCTTTTTGCCGAGAATATTAGGCATACTGCTAATGATCGGGTGTGTCGGTTACATCGTCAATTTTGTCGGAAACACGATGTTCGAAAATTTTAGCGGCAGCCTGATTTCCACCATTGCCTCAAAGCCCGCAGCATTTGGCGAGATCGGAACTTGCGTTTGGCTGTTGTTCAGAGGATTGAATGACAGATCACTCGAGGCCTGAATGGCGGAAACGTCGAAAGTATCCCTTTGAGTCGTGGGCAACTATTATTGCCCCGGACCTTCCTGCAGACGAGAACGATATTCATTGGCAAAAGTGATCCGATCGGCGTCCGACGGATGAGAGCTCCGGAAAAGCATGAAGAAAAGGCTGGGATTTGCCGCATGGAGTTTTGATCCGGCAGCCCAGCTTGAGACCATCTCGGTAAACGCCTTGTTTTCGTGGGTCAGTTCCAAACCAAATCGGTCCGCCTCAAATTCAACCCGCTGTCTGAATATATTTATCGGCGGCAAAGCGATCAGATACATAATATTCAGAACCAGGATTACTAAGGGTAAGGCCGCTGCATGAGAGATGGAACCGAACCCAAGCTGAACAGAAAATCTCCCGATGATCACTCTGCAGATACGATCCAAGAGCCAAAAAAGGACGAGGAATATGAGTGTCAAAACGGCCCAGCCGGTAAGGTTATCGTCCTTGAGGTAGTGCTTTGATTCATGGGCAAATGTTTGAATCGTCCAAGTTTCGGGATAATTTTCAAACAGTCCTTTGTTGAGTAAGATCAAACGCGTTGGTCCCAGTCCGGAAACGTGGGCCATATCGCATTTATCAAATGGCTCGCAGTTCTCTAATACGATCGAATCTTTTGGGACGCCGATCTTCGCCGCAAGTTGGGATATTTTGACTTCTATTGGGGTCTGTCCAAGCGGTTGGTGATCGATTGTTAATGGTTCGACCACCAGAAACGCGAGAAATAAGAAGGAAAAGACCGCAGTCGTCCAAAGCCACCATTTTCTTGGACTCTTGTTTATCAGCCAAAAAACGAGGAGTACCGCGACTATCGAAAAAATGATCAACGGCAGCGATGCGAGAAACTGACTAAAGATCCATTGCAACAGAGGCAAATTAGGGTCGTCTTCCAGCTGATTTCGGGCGGTCGTGCGAATTCGCTCAAAAGGTAACTGGATCAGCCAATTAAGTGTGAAAATGACCACCGCAATAAAAAGGGACGCCACATATTTCCCATAGGTCAGAAGCTTGCTTGAGATCTGTGTTGTCGATCCTATGATCACGAATATTGCCAAGAGCAACAATGTCAGAACCTTATTGACTCCCCAAGCCAGATCGCTGAGGTTATGATAATCGAGTGCTTGATCTGTCGCGGTGGGAAGATCAGCGGGATTGGATATTACGGATACGACTAATAAAAGGATAAGAACTCCGGCAACTATTGTTCGCGGTCTAAAGCCGAGTACCTTAAGAGATATTACTGACCGAAAATTATCCGTCTGATCATCCATCGGCCACTCTATCGCATCGGACGGTCATTATATTCCAAACGGCTTTTGCGCGCTCATTCGAATCCGTTGTGATTCGGGGCAGTTATTGGCAATGGCGATCCTAGGGAAGCTCCGGCAAGCATCACTAGAGGTTGGTTGGGCCGGCTTGCGCCACCTGCGCCATGCGCGCCGGCGCAAGATGTGGCGCAAGGCGGCGGATCGATCGGCGTTTACCGAAATTGTGTGGATTTTACCCAGCCCGGACGTTGCATTTCCCCGTTTCGAGCTTCGAGTGCAAATCCGGCATAAGTATCGCAGTTGAATAAAGTCTTTTCAGGCCCGAGTGCCTGCATTCCCGGATCCGTGACCCAGCCTTTCCCATGGTGTCCGATATCGCCCTGTTGCTCCACGTAATGCCGCATCTCGTGAATAAAGACAAAGGAGGCAAAATCTGGTATTCCGGAGGCAAAATATGCTCCCCGGCGAAACACGATCTTGCCGGTGAGGTCGCTTTTGTCGAAAAAACCGCCCAGCCGGGCAAATGCCACCGTACTGATAAACTCGCCCTCGTCCGTTGTGTCCAGTGTGCAGTAAACGTCCGGCCGGTCGAGAATGCTTAGCATGTGGCTGTAAATGTTGTAGATTTTAGTCAGATCTGCGTCGATGTTTGGCCGGCCCTCAATGCGGAAGTGTTTCTGGACCAACGCCATCGAACCTCCGCCGAAAAGACCGCCAAGTTTCGCGCTTTGGACCTTGGTCATTGCCGCGTGGACGCATGATCGCGTGTAGGGGACGTGTTGGAGCATGTCAGCAAGAAGCCAGCCATCCGTCGTAAGGCTGAGCGGCAACGAAGGCATGATCCACCGCTGACGTTTTTCGTTCAGTTTCGCGATCGTCTGCTTGCCCGGGTCGATACGGCCATCGCAGCCGGCCCAGCCGAAGTGCTTTTGCTGAAACGCCCGTATCGCGCCGACAGTTTTCGGTCCACAGAGGCCGTCGATCTTCAGCGGCGGCGTCGGCCCGCCGTCGACACGTGGAACCTGATCGAGACCGTATTG
>CAYTDJ010000272.1:0-4430 GCA_964436265.1 uncultured Chloracidobacterium sp.
CTTTCAGATCCTCTGCCTTACATGACGGACAGCTCAAACCTAACGGGACCACTCTACGTGACGGTGATTTTGGCAGCTACGATACGGGCTTGGGTCTTACCTATTGTGATGGTGATTGTACTGTTGCCGGGAACGGTGGCGGAGTGCTGATCGTTCGAGGAACACTGACGTTGACCGGAAATCCGATGTTCAAGGGTATCATCATAGTTACGGGTCTTGGCGGTGTCACCCGAAGCGGCGGCGGTAACAAGTTCACGCTTTCGGGCAATTTGATAATCGCTCCATACGACCCGAACGATCTCCAGGCGGGTTTTCTGGCACCAAGTTACGACGTGAATGGCGGACCCGGCGAGATCGAATACAATGACGTAGATCTCTCAAACACGTTCAATAACACCTCGGGCGTGTCAAATTTTATCCTCGGCATAGCCGAGAAATAGTCTCCACGAAAATCAAACGCACCACACTCGACGGCGGGTCTCGTAAAGAGGCTCGCCGATTTTGATCGTGGGCAGATGTTCCTGGATCTTCAGCTGTTACATGAGCCGCCGATCTCACTTCTCCTCCGCTCCTCTCTTCTTCAATTCCCCAAACCTCCGTTCTGGCACGGCATCTGCAATTACCACCGGCAAGTAGGTAGAAAAGGAGGGTAATTATCTTATGTCACTTATATATTGTCCTGAATGCGGACACGAGATATCAAACGAAGCAGTTGCTTGCCCACAATGCGGGCGTCCGAATACGGTACGGCCTGCGGCCGTCAAACCACGCGTAATTATTGCAAATCCGCAGCCTGAGGAAGGCAGCATCCCGAAATGGGTGATATTTCCGGCGGTCATCTTCGGCGCGCTGTTCCTGTTCCTTTTGTTCTATGTGATCAGCGGCCGGGACGATACGGCGAACAGCAATTTAGCGTTGAGCGTAAACACAGACGCACAGCGTCGGACGTCGCGGCCTGTTGAGACAAGCCCGTCTTCGTCGGGCGTTTCAACGACCGAAATGCCGGCCTCTCCGCCTGTCGAGTCCCGCACCGTCAGCGTGCCCGGTTCGTCCGTGACCGCACCGCCGCCGACCGTCGGCACGGTGTTTATCGATGCAAAGGTCGCGACGCGGACCGGCACGCAGCAGCCGGTGAGGAACGCAAAATTCTATCTTCTCGATAAAGACATCGAGACGATACTTAACGACGCGGGCCTCGAGCCGATAGACGGTCAGACGCTCGCCTCCAGCCTTGGTATCGCGATCGCTGACCCGGCCAAATATGCCGACTTTTACCGCGACGCGATCCGCGCTCTGAAGGAACATATCAAATATGCGGGCAGCACCGACGGCCAGGGCAAGGCACAACTCGGCAGTGTAAAACCGGAGAGCTATTATCTGTTTGGTGCCGCGCGTTCGGGCAACGGCTTTGCGATGTGGAACTCGACGGTTTCGGTCATCGCGGGCGACAACCAGGTAAATCTCGCGCCGCAATCGGTTACCGATATGCCGAATGCGCTGGGTGAGTAATCGTTTTTTTTCCGGCTAAACGAGCGGCGATCTTCGACTTGAAGATCGCCGTTTTTCTGCTACAATCCGCCTATTGTTTTTCGCTAATTTCCTGTCCCGCCCCCACGGGACCTAACCTTTTTTGCAAACGAAAGGAGAATACAGATATGAGCCGCCCACGTCCGAAAGGCATCCGCCTTACCCCAAAACAAAACGTAAACACCGGCCAGATAAGCCGCCGAGCCATATTTGCCGGCAGCCTAGGCGAAGGAGATAAGAATTGCGCAATGTGTTCGGCCGCAGGAGTCGTAAACCTGGCGCTTGGCCGCGACCTGTGGTCGACAGGCATGGTCGCTCAGGCACAGGGAACCGGCGATCATAAACACGCCATGGGCGACAGCGTAGATGACCAGATCAAGGGAATAATCAATTTCTGCGAGCCGATGTCCGGACGTTTTTCCCAGACGCTCGGATCGATGAATAAGGAAGTAGCTGACAATGTCGCACTTGCCTTCATGAAGAGTTTTCCTGACGGAACCGTCTTTGCGATAAATCTATCGGGTGGAAAGGCGTCGGGAGACGGCCGCGGTATTTGTCACTGGCTAAACGGTGTGCTCCAAGGCGGCTCAGTAGAGTATGTCGATTATCAAGCGTCGCACGCGGCTCGTATGAATCAAACCGCACGCAGCAATGTGCCGATTCTCGGAATTACCGGCGAGACGATCGACAGCCCGAAAATGGTGGTCATTGCGTTTCCGCCTGCTTAAAGGCGAGCATCCGCTCGACATATTTGGCGATCACATCTGCTTCGAGATTTACGGCATCGCCGGGTTTCAGCGACGAAAGGTTGGTAAGTTCCCACGTCTTTGGAATGACGGCGATGTCGAAATGTTCGTCATCCAGCGATGCGACCGTGAGCGAAATGCCTTCGACGGCGACCGAGCCTTTGTAAACGAGATAACGGGCGAACTCCGGCGGAAAGCCGATGCGGACGGTCCAGAAATCGCCGTCCTGAGTTGCCGAAATGAAAGTGCCGCGTCCGTCAACGTGCCCCTGAACGATGTGTCCGCCCAGCCGCGTTTCGGGCGTGACCGCGCGTTCGAGATTTACCGGCGAATCAGTCGTGAGCGAGCCGAGAGTCGAGCGGTCAAGCGTTTCTCTCGACACGTCAGCTGAAAACGAGTCTTCCTTCACATCGAGAGCCGTCAGGCAAACACCGTTCACAGAGATCGAATCGCCGTTCTTTGTGCCGACAATGACGACGTTCGCCGCGATAAAGATGCGCGCGTTATCGCCGTCGAATTCGATCGACGCAACTCGTCCCAATTCTTCGATTATGCCGGTGAACATAAGAGTACGACAGACTTTCTAGTCTGTCGCGGTGTTGAGCAGAAGTCCAGCAGGTACGACAGGCTTTCCAGCCTGTCGTGTAAATTATCAGAAGCTGCGGTTAGGCCTGTGGCTTCTGGCCGTAGCCGGAACAGACTAGAAAGTCTGTTCTGAGCTGGAGAGTCTGTTTTACACCAGGTCGATCGAGCTCAGGCCTTCTGCGGCCCAGGAATGCGGATAGTCCCGCCAGTTCTCAACAAGTCCCGCCTTGACCGGGTTACGAAGAATGTACTTGATGACCCGCCAGAACCCGTCGTCGCTGCGTATTTCGTGGTCATAACTCTCAGGTTCCCAAAATTGTCCCGTTCTGCCCAATAGCTTGTTACACTCTCGTGCCGAGTAGCCTTTGATCGATTTCATTATCGCAGCCAGCGTCGGATATTCGGATTCATACAATGTCCGTCCGTCTTTTCTCGTCTCCTTCAAAGATCTTTCATCGAGAAAAGGTGTGAAGGAAACGTGAGCATGGTTAGACATTATGCAGTAGGCGTGAAGTTTATACGACCTGTCGTCGTGAAATTTGAGGCTATTCGCAACTATGTCCGCGACATTTGGATCTCTTAGCCACACTGGACCGGTCGCGGCCTTGTGCAGAATGTCTTCGAAGTGTGAGAACCATTTTTGATGAAACCGCTTGATCTTCTCTTCCTCGTCCAGATCTGGAGAGCCAGACAGCCGCTGAACGATCGAATCGATCATCTTGCGCTCCGCCTTCCATCTATGAAGGACGGTCCGCGGGATCGTACCGGCAAGGCGAAATGTGACAAAGAGTGTCCCGCCGGGCGAGTGAATGTGAGGCAATTTTCGCTCGTAAAACTGTTTGTACTCGAACATTGAGAGCGAGTGTACGGAAGACCTTCTTGTCTGTTTTTTGTACGCCAGGCTTTCCAGCCTGGCGTGTAAATTATCAGAAGCCGAGGCTGAAATTGCAGCTTCTCGGTGCTGAAGAACAAACTAGAAAGTCTGTCCTACGTTTGGCTGTACGGCGGGCTTTCCAGCCTTTCGTGTTTATAATCGGAAGCTGCAGTTAGGGCTGTGGCTTCTGGCATCAACCGGAACAGACTAGAAAGTCTGTTCTACCGTTAAAACCAAGGTTTCTTATTTACGATGTAGGTATTTACAAATTCCTCGTCGGATTTCGTAAGGTACATAATGCCTTCGACGAGGCCGATGATGCCCGGGATAATTACGAGCGGGGCACCAATTCCGCAGGTAATAAATGTGACGACCCAAGCGACCAGAGTTACCGCGAGCAAAATGATGCCTTCCTGCTGATAACCCAGGACGAACTTATGAACACCAAAGCCGCCGAGCAGTATGCCGCACAGTCCCGCGGCGATCTTCTTATCGGCACCTGCCGGTTTCGCCTGGCCGTAATTCACCTGCTGCATCGGCATCGGGGCGATGGGCAATTGCGCGCCGCAATTTGTGCAGAGAGTATTAAGGCCGCTGTTTTGTGATTGGCATCTCGGACAGGTTACGTATTGTGTCGCCATTTTATTTACCTTTAAGAATGGAATCTTGAACTTGCGCCTAAGTATCGGCTAATTTCG
>CAYTDJ010000273.1:0-4376 GCA_964436265.1 uncultured Chloracidobacterium sp.
GCAACAGGGCGACAGTGAACGGCTGATCTACGCTCGAGAAATAGGCGAGCTTTTGTTCGATACCATTTTCGTAAACACGAAACTCCGATTGCTTGAGGTCGGTAAGCGGCTTCGAGTCTTTCGATGTGACGCGGACCGGTAGCGTCACGAGATCGGTCTCAACGCGGATCGTGTCGTCGTTAGCTTTTGGTACATCGGCGGTGTCCGTCGGTTTTCCTTTTTGTCGCGAAACACTCTCGGAATAACCGCCCATCCTGCCGGATTGCGCGAACAGGCTTTCCACGCTCACAAATAGCAATGCGGAAGCACAAAACGCCGGAACAAAAAGTTTAAGTAATGAAGTGTTCAAACAGCACCATTATAGTTCGAATGAGAACGAGGGGCGAGATCTTATTTTGAAGCAAGCACCGATTCAAACGCATCGCGTATCGCTATTCGGTGAATGGAAAGCTGCTGAAGAAGTTCGGGTGAAGAATCAATTCCCATGCGCTCGGCGGCGAAATCGAGCGCCTTTGAATTTGTTGACGGCAGCAATGTCGATCGGCCGACGGTCAGCCGCAGTGAATGGTCAAGTTCTGAGATGAATTCGTAGCCGGCGAGAAGGTCGGAATGTTCGTCCTTGGTCAATGAGCCATTTTCAAGCAGCATTTGCAATACAAAATCGCTGGAACGGTTTGCCGGATCATCCGGAATTCCATCGCGAAGCTGCAAGTACCTTATGGTGAAATAAATATCGAGCATTCCGCCCGAGCCGTACTTGATGTCGATCTCGCCGCGCCGAGTGCCGCGCGACCGCTCTTTCTCAAGTCCCAACCTCACACGTCGCGTTTCGCGGGCGAGATCTTCTTTTGGAGCCATTGCGGCCCGCTCGAGAATTATTTTCGTAATGTCCTTTTCGGTCTCAGCCGCCAATCGATGATCTCCGCCGGCATTTCGTATCTTGAGAAAAGCAAGCATCTCCCAGATCGCCGCCTCCGTCCGCATATATTCTGCAAACGATTTTCGAGAGATCGCCCCAGGGCCGTTCTTTCCGTAGGGACGCAAGCGAAGATCGACCCGATAGAGACTTCCTTCCCGCGTTACACCTGAAAGTACGTTGACAAAGATCTCTACTGCCCGGCCGAAAAACTCGGTGTCGGCTACTTTTCTCAAATTCGACGTGGAATCGTCATAGACCATCACCAGATCAAGATCGGAATCATAATCTATGCCTGCACCGCCGAGTTTACCGAGACCCATGACGGCGAGTTCCAACGATTCGATCCTAATTCCAAATCGCTTTGCAAGCTCGTGTCGCGTGATGTCGAGCCCGGCGTTTATGGCAGCCTCGGAGAGCAATGTCTGCCGGCGTTTCGATTCGCGGGTCGAGATGGAACGCGTAGCATCCAACGCCGCGATCTCAACGATCAGACGAAACCACTGTGTACGAAGTGCCGCGAGACGGAAACCTAATTCATTTGGCGCTTTTACTGCGTCATACAGAATGTTGCGAAAGTCACGCTCTGTTTTCGCGTCAGCCTCGATCTCATTTAGCGCGGTGTGTGCCTGCAAAAGCGAAGCGAACTTCGGTGAAACGGAGATCAGTCTTTCTAAAAGGCAATTTGTTACCGAAAATCCGGCTGGTTTATTGATCGATATTGAGACATTGTCGTCAACCGAAACGATCTTGCCTGGTTTGATCTTGCGATCTTCATTAATTGAAGTATCGCCGAATGCCGCCGATTCAATGTTCTCGTCGGAAAATACTCGCCTGAAAATGCCGTGGACATCTGAAGTGTGTCGTTCGAGTGTTACGTCGAAATCGACTAGGTTCGTAAATCGCATTCGACGTGCGATCATCGCTCGTCTTATGGTATCGCTCGGAACGAGGTGGGTTTGAAGTCCGTGCTCCATCTGAAGAATGTGTTCGAGACGACGCAAAAACTCATACGCATCATAAAGCAGTGTCAGTTCGTGTTTTGAAATATGTCCTCGATCTGCAAGCCTTGAGAGGCTGATCAGCGTGTGGCTGGCGCGGAGCCAGCGGTCGCGGCCGCCGTATGCAAGCTGAAGGGCCTGCGCTATGAATTCGATCTCCCGTATGCCGCCTTTACCCAATTTGGCGTCAAATCCTTTTTCGCTGTTGTGCTCCCAATCGATCTTCTGTTTCGAACGTCTGACGCTTCGGAGAGCTGAGGCGACTGACTGTGATTCGGAAAAAACAGACGCTTCGACCATTGCAAAGAAACGTTCGAATACCTGAGCCTCGCCGGCGCTCGAACGCGAACGGATCAGAACTTGTCGCTCCCAATCTGCCGCTTCGTTTCTGTAATATTCCGCCGTGTCCCTGATCGACATCGCCAGCGGGCCGACACGTCCGTGCGGACGCAGCCGGAGATCTACGCGATAGGTCGCGCCTTCGCCGGTTTGCTGGCCAACGATCCGAATAATATGTTCAGCGAGCTTGATGAAGTATTCGCGATTTGTGGTCTGTCCGCGCCTGCCCGAACCCGATGTTTCTCCCTCACCGGAATAGATGAACAAAAGATCTATATCCGACGAGTAATTCAATTCCCTGGAACCGAGCTTGCCAAGTGAAACTATGCAAAGTTCTGTTTGTTTCTTTCTGCCTTTTTCATCGATCTCAAAAGGAGCCCCATAACGGTTGTCCATCTCCTGACGAGCGATGCGCAACGCCGATTCAAGGATCGCATCGGCAAGGTTTGATACCTCTTCAGTGACTTCGGCGATCGTTAATTGACGGCGGATATCGGCCAAATAGATCCGCAGGAGTTCACGTCGGCGGAATCGGGCAAAGAGCACATTAAGATCAAGCTGTGAATGTGTGAGCGAAAAGCGGGCTAGAGACTCAAGCAATTCTTCCTTCCCGCGAACTCCGCGGTCCACACGACGGCGGTTGAGCCACCAAAGATACTCCGGATTTTGAAGGATGGTCGTCGAAAGCAACGGACTGTATGAAACAAGGGTAAATGTGTCCGAAAGCAAGGCATCGTTCTTGAGGAGCTTTCGCGCGTGTAGAGGCTCATTGGTTGAAAAAAGCTCGAAGAAGCGAACCGCGGCCTCCGGGTCGGGCAGATCTCGAATTAAGTGCTCGGGAATGCTCATTTGCGAAATCGCATTGTATCAATTCCGTATTTCTTTATCTTGTAGCCAAGAATGCGTTCTGTTGATTCAAGCTGGCGTGCCGCTCCGGCAACATTTCCACTGCTGGATTTCAGCGCGTCCTGGATGAGGTCTCTTTCGAAGGCCGCTACCGCGGAGGTCAATGTAAGACGAGTTTCGGTGCCCGATACTTCCGCAGTTTGCAGGGAAGGCGGTAGATGGTGGCCGTGAATAACGTTGGTATCACAAACGATCACTGCTCGTTCGATAGCATTTTCAAGCTCGCGGACATTTCCCGGAAAGTGATAGCTCATCAACATATCAATAGCCGAGGTTGCAATCCTACGAATACGCTTGTTGTACTCCGCTTCGTACTTTTCAAGAAAATGCTCTGCAAGAAGCAAGATGTCCGATTTTCTCTCGCGAAGTGGGGGAAGGAAAATGCTGAATACATTGAGTCGGTAATAGAGGTCTTCGCGAAATTCGCCTGTCGCGATCGCTTCTTCCAGATTCTTATTCGTTGCCGTAATGAGTCGAATATTCGTTTTGATCGTTTCGCTTCCGCCAAGACGCTCGAATTCACGCTCCTGCAATACTCGAAGAAGCTTGATCTGAGTTTGGAGAGGAAGGTCGCCAATTTCATCGAGGAAAAGTGTTCCCCCGTCAGCCATCTCAAAACGGCCTTTTTTGAAACGGTCCGCACCCGTAAAGGCACCTTTTTCGTGTCCAAACAACTCTGATTCGATCAAGGTGTCGGGCAACGCAGCACAATTTATCTTTATCAAGGGTCGTTTGCTTCGAAGACTGTTGTAGTGGATCGCATTAGCGATCATCTCTTTTCCGGTTCCGCTCTCGCCACGAAGCAGAACAGTCGCATTCGATCGTGCAACCTGCGAGATCTGTTCGTAAACCTGCCGCATTGCGCCGGAATTGCCTACAAGGTGAGAGAACTCATATTTTTCTTTGAGTTCCTGCTTTAGGTGCAGGTTCTCTTCACGCAGCTTTTCGCGTTCGCCCATCACAGCATGCTCAACGCGAAAGTTCTGAGCGATCACGGCCGCAAGGATCCGGATCGATGATAATACTACATCGTTTCGAGGCGCCTCATTGCCAAGTTCGAATCCTATCAACCCCAAGACCTTTCGGCCGATGTTGATCCGGGCGATCGCAAGTTGGGAGTCGGTTTCCAGCTCGAGCTGTTTTAGATCGGGATCGTCGCGAATCTCAACTGTGATGACCGGTTCATCTCCGTCGACGACCTGCTTCCAGATGGT
>CAYTDJ010000274.1:0-4334 GCA_964436265.1 uncultured Chloracidobacterium sp.
GGTCGGGTTTTGGCGTTCGGTCGGAAGTTCGCACACTGCCTTTTCGACGGAGTGTTTTCTTGACGAGGTTGCGGCCGCAGCCGGCAAAGACCCTGTCGCGTTTCGCCTCGCAATGCTAGGAAAGCACCCGCGTCATGCGGGAGTGGTAAAGCTTGCTGCGGAGAAGGCAGACTGGGGCAAACCGGCAGCCGGTACGTTTCAAGGCATCGCTGTTCATGAAAGCTTTGGAAGCTGGGTCGCACAGGTTGCCGAGGTTTCGGTCGCAAAGGACGGACAGGTCAAGGTGCATCGCGTGGTTTGTGCCGTCGATTGCGGCCAGGTCGTAAATCCTGACACCGTTGCGGCACAAATGGAAGGCGCGATCGTTTACGGGCTTTCGGCTGCCCTCTACGGCGAGATCACGGTCAAAGACGGAAAGATCGTTCAGAAGAATTTTAACGACTACAGAGCTCTTCGTATAAGCGAAATGCCGAAGGTCGAAGTTCACATCGTGCCTAGCAATGAGAAGCACGGTGGCGTCGGCGAACCGGGAACACCGCCGATCGCTCCGGCAGTTGTAAACGCAATTTTCGCGGCAACCGGAAAACGTGTTCGCAGCCTACCGATCAAACCGGCTGACCTTGCGCCAAAGGCATGATGAGCTTTAAGTCATTAAAACTGAGCATCGTTTTCGTATTTCTGGCCCTTTCTTTTGTTGCTTTGTTTACTGATCGTGGACGAAACATCGAACGCATTTCGGCCTCTGGCACTACTGTCGAGTCCGCTTCGGTCACGGACGATCCGGTCAAGGCACGTGCGGCGTTCAACGATGCGGTAAAAGTGTTCTTTTCAGCACGCTGCTCAAACTGTCATCCCGCCGGTGACACTCCCACGCAAGGCGATAAGATGACGCCCCACACTATGGGCGTGATCCGCGGAACAGACGGCAAAGGCGCGCCTGAACAGCGATGCAGCACGTGTCATCAGGAGATGAATCTGGAAGGCGAAGGCTTGCCGCCCGGAGCGCCGAACTGGCACATGCCTCCGGCAGATCATAAGATGCCGTTTCAGGGCGTGACCGCCGCGGAGCTCTGTAGAAACCTTAAGGATCCGAAAACGAATGGCGGGCGGAAGACTCTGAAAGATGCCGTACATCACGTCGAAACAGATCCGCTCGTGATGTGGGCATGGTCACCGGGTGAAGGAAGAACGCTGCCTCCGTTGAGCCACACGGATTTTGTCGCAAAACTGAACGAATGGATAAACAACGGCGGAGCGTGTCCGGAGTAAGGAAATGAGATCGAGTCGAGATTCGCGGCGACCAGACGGTGGCCGCGTTTTATTTAGATGAAAGAGATCAGAGAAATACTGAAAGAAGTTGAAAAGCTGACGACTGGCGAAAAAGCCGTGCTGGCTACGGTAGTTGACCTGAAAGGTTCGGGTTATCGGCTGCCCGGCGCGCGGATGTTGATCAAGGCTAACGGCGATGCCGTCGGAACCGTTTCGGGCGGATGCTTGGAAGCCGACGTTTTGGAACGAGCCAAACGCGTTGTTGAGACCGGAATCGCGGAGGTTTTCACATATGACACGACCGCGGACGAAAACTCGGTCTTCAGTTTGAACATGGGCTGCCGCGGCGTGCTTCGCATATTGCTTGAAGCAATTGATGAGACTAACGAGATAATTACCGCTCTACGGCGGTCATACGAGAACCGGGAACGCATCGAATGCGCGGTGGCGATCGGTGTCGAGGGCGAGACTCATATTAACATCGGGCAACGTTTCTTCGCCGAAGACGTCACAAATGAGAACGCACTGCCCGGGATGATCGATGATCTGGAGACATTCGCGGACTCTGCGTCTAATTACCAGACCATCAGATATGAGATCGATGACGGTTTTGTCGAATTTGCTTTCGAACTTATCAAACCGCCGGTGCAGCTTTACATCCTTGGAGCGGGTGCCGATGCCGTTCCGCTTGCAGATGCCGGCGACGCTCTGGGATGGAAGGTAAACGTTTGCGATCACCGACCGGCGTTTCTGACCGAAGAAAGATTTCCTAAATGCAATGCGCTTGTTTCGCTGGATCGAGATGCGAAACCTGAATGGGACGTCGATGACCTGACGGCCTTTGTGCTGATGAATCACAACTATGATCGCGACAAGGCGATGCTCTCGGGAGCCTTGAATTCGAAAGCGTTTTACGTCGGAGCTCTCGGACCTAAGAAACGCACGCAGCAGATGTTGGACGAACTCGGTAATGTATTTACCGGTGATCAGCTTTTGCGTTTGCGTTCGCCGGCCGGACTAGACATCGGCGGCGACACGCCTGAATCGATCGCTGTCTCGATAGCCGCCGAGATCCAAAGCGTTCTGAAACACCGAGGCGGCGGGCCGCTCCGCGACCGCAACGCGCCGATCTATGACCGAAAATAACAAATCGAAGATCGGCGGTCTGCTTCTTGCTGCCGGAGGTTCGCGGCGGCTGGGACGACCGAAGCAGCTACTAGAATTCAAAGGCAAAACACTTATCCGGCGCGCCGCTGAGGCGTTGATCGACGCGGGCTGCGAACCGGTAGTTGTCGTCCTTGGCGCAGAGATCGAAGGATCACGAAACGAACTCGACGGACTCGATGTCGTGATAGTTGAGAATTCCGAATGGGAAGAAGGATTGAGTTCGTCGATCCGATCCGGTGTTGAAAGTCTGCTCGAACTCGAGAAAAATATCGATGCGGTCCTGATCTCGCTCTGCGACCAGCCGCACGTGACCGCCGACAAGCTCGCTCAGTTCATCGACCGCTTTTCCAGTGATCAGCCACCGATCGTCGCCGCCGAATATGACGGCGTTGCAGGTGTGCCTGCACTGTTTGATAAGAGCGTTTTTAGATCGCTGATTGACCTTAAAGGCGACAAAGGCGCCCGGGAGATCATCAGAAACTCTCCGGGCGCGATGACGATCAGTTTTCCGGAAGCCACTTTTGACATAGATACTCACGCCGACATCGAATAGTTTATTGAGATCGTTGTATCGGCCCGTCAAAATGTGGTGGCTGGAACAGTGTGCTCGTCATCTTCTCGCCAAAATAGTTCGCCCCCTTGCTGCTCTGAGAACGGCTTTGTCTTGTCAGACTGATGCTGTTGCTCTTTTGTTTTGTCGGTTTCCGGCCTCACCGACTTCAATGCCACCTTTTCGACGTACTCGTGCGCGGTTTGAATGATGATAGGTGTCAACAACGAAACATATCTGAGTTTTACGGCAATTACAGACGTCAAGTCCCCGTATTTTACCGCGACATCCAGGCCTTGCATTAGAGCAGCCCCTCTAACTATGAGCATTTCGAAATGCGCTCCAAGGGCAAAACCTTTATACGCGTTTTGTAATTCGCCCCAATTCCGGTAAACCTGGCCTGCTGTGTCGTAGATCAAAGGTCTTCCTTCCACAGCACTCGCGACCATAGCGTGAGCGCCCATTTTGGCTTTGGTCACCGGATGTATGAAATCAACTGCGAATAGGACCGCACCATTTGGATTATTCGCAACCGCCGCCTCGATCTGCCGGAAAGTCGGGTTTCGTATCAGAGTTGTTCTCAACCCGAGCCTCCAGCTTAGTGCTTGCTGCATTTCATAAATAAAGACTCCGGCATTATAAATATCCCTCGGCATCTTGACCCCTGACTCTTTCCAAAGCTCGCTGATCGGTGAAAACAGCACCCTCCGCGTGAGGGCCATGACACGCGCCGCCGAATTAGTGACACACTCCATGTTCCCAGTGATTCCTCCCGGCTGTTTCGGGATCTGCTGGGCAACCTTTACGCCTTGTTTTTGAAGATGTGTTTTGAGTCCTTGGGCAGCGGCCTCCGTCGGGAGGATCTGAAGAAGGCGCAGTCCATCGCGGAACCAGCCGCCGGCACTTTTCTCAACAAGCACACCCTGGCCAAGTTTGAGTACATCCACGTAGGACTCCGAAACCGCAGTAATGGTCTTGTACCACATCTCGAAAATGCACGCGGCGTTAGCGGCAGGCCATAGAAATACATCCTCAAGTGTCCACTCGCTCGGGCCGGCACGAACACGATCTACCAACTTTTGTGCGACCTGTACCTTCAGGTTCTTGATGAATTCTGCGTTCGCCCGATTCTCCTTCTCGAACATTTCCGCGATTCGGACACGCCCGTCGAAACCGGGCTGTATAACATCCACCGCTCGCTCTCCGCCTAATAGAATGGCTCCCGCCGCACCTAGTCCGGCCCGTATGGCAAATTTCCCCAGCCTTTTGTCAGATCTTGCCTTTCCGATGAATCCATCCCATGCATCAGATAAACTACTATCCGCGATTATCCAAGCCATATAATTTC
>CAYTDJ010000275.1:0-4311 GCA_964436265.1 uncultured Chloracidobacterium sp.
ATCAAACAAGGTTTTGGAACCCAGTTCGTACGTCTGGCGGATCACATCAAGATTCTGTGCTGACTGTTCCCGTACACCGACCCTAAAGATCTCGGCGGCCTTAACAGTACTGTTATAGCGAACGATCGCCGAAGCGACCTCGCGTCGGATGGTCAGCTCGCCAAACTCACGCCGCTTTGTTGCCGCCTCTCCCTCGAGTTTGGCGGCAGCGACCATGCCTTGTTTTCGATCGAACACAGGCAGTGTAAAGCGCACGCCGAACGTAAATGTGTTCGACCGCATATCGATCGGCATGAGCATTCCCGTTTCGTCATAACCCGATAGCGGGAATCCGGTTCTCATCTTCTGATAGCCGAGCATTACGTCTGCATCGATCCGGCCCTCTGAACGCGCCTGTTCTGCGCGAGCAGCCGATAGTCTCTCAACCGCCTTGGCACCGCCAAGATCCGGCCGCGTTCTTAACGCCTGATCTATCGCCTCCGCCTGCAGCGGAAGATTCATGATCTCCACGTCAAGTTCGCCGCGAAGCTTCAGCGGCTGATCCGGCGTCATACCGATCAGATTTCGAAGCTCTAGAAGCTTTATCTCGGCCTCGCCCTCGCTGGTCTCGCGCATTCCTCTTATACGGTTCAACTCGACGAGTTCCATGTTTCGTTCGAGCGGTGCACGACGACCCTCAGAGACCTGAGCAGATACGAGATCGTAATTGTCGGTGGCGGTAGCGAGCATCTCTTCGATGAATTTAAGCTTCAACGCCGCCGCAAGCCCATCGCCAAACTTCGCACGAACCTCCGACGCGATCTGGCGCTCCCGCTCCGCAGCCGCTAGCTTACGAATTTCAAGTTCTTGTTCAGCGACGCGAATGCGTGAATTGCGGCGGCCGGCCAGTTCGAGGGGAATACCGCCCTCGATCATGAAGCTATTGTCAGGGCCGTCGGTTTGCTTCGTTCCCTTAACGTCGAGCGTCGGGTTGGCGCGAAGCTTTGCCTGACGCACGAGGGCTTCGCCGACCGCCACTTCTTTGTGCATCGCGGCGAGTTCCGGGTTGTTGTTTATCGCGGCGGCAACTGCTTCGTTGACGGTCATGCCGCCCAACGCATCCAAGAACCGCTCATAGCTTCCCGGCCGATCAAACTTTGCGCCCTGAGCCGCAATGGAGATGACCCCCGCCGAAGCAGCGAAAGCAATGATGATGCATATTTTTAGGATTCGGTCGTACATTTGTCAGTGATCATGCATCTCCAGAAATTTTCCCTGCGGCCCTACACCTTCCTTGTGAACCAGTTCGGCTCCATGATGGCCGGCAAGCGCAACAGCTATCGCCGCAAGGATCAGGGCGACAGACGCGACGCCCTCGCTCCACCATTTTCTGTCAATGAAGAGAATAGAGATTCCTTTTGCAAACGATCCCCCAATAGCCAGCCAAAAGGTCCAGTCGGCGTAAACCTCGTGTTCGGTCAAAAGCCTCTGCGCATTTTCACTTAGTCCCGTCGTGTGTGGATGAAAGACGTTCGACGAAAGATATGCGCCCACAGCTCCAAATGCTGCCAAAAAAACAACCAGCCAACTAAACTCCCGACGAAAAACAAATAGAGAGGCTAGTTGAACGATCGCGGCGAGGATTATCAGCACGATCGGAAAGTGAACTACCAGCGGATGTAGGGTAGGGAACTCTGCCGTGTGCGATGTTGAATTCGGACCTGCGAGTGAATCAGGTTCTTGAACCGGTTCCGCGATGGCGTTTACATCTTTTCGCTGCTCTGAATTGGCCGCGGAATTTGCGTTAGCGTTCGCGGCATTTTTGTTATGTCCTTCATGCGCCGAAACACCCTGCACGCAAACCGAGATCGAGAACAGAACCAATATGAATATTCGTCTATTCATCAACACCCTCTCCTGTTTCCTTTGAAAGCTCCCGCAACCGCAGCCAGTAAAATATGACCGGCGTGATAATAAGCACGTGAAGCAGGCTTGAGACCATTCCGCCCAATACCGGCGCCGCGAGAGGCTTCATCACCTCCGATCCCGCGCTCGAACTCCACATTATGGGAAGCAGTCCCGCGACCACCGTCGAAACCGTCATCACTTTTGGCCTCAGACGAAGCAAAGCACCTTCGGTCACAGCCTCCATCAGGCCCTTGGCCGTTAATCGTCCTCCCAATTCTTTCCTCTTATTCTCAACCGCTTCTTCGAGGTAGATCACCATCACAACCGCCGTTTGAACCGCCGTTCCAAAAAGCGCGATGAAACCGACCCAAACCGCGACGGAGAAGTTATATCCGAGTAGCCAGACGATATACACACCGCCCGTCAACGCAAAGGGTACCGCCATCAAGACGTGAGCCGCCTCGATCGCGGAGTGATAGGTCAGATAAAGCAGGCCGAAGATAACGATCAGCACGATAGGAACGACAAAGAGAAGCCTGCTCTTCGCTCGTTGCTGATTTTCGTACTGTCCGCTCCACGCGATGTAATACCCTTCAGGCAATTGAACATTATTAGCGACCGCTTTCTTAGCCTCTTCGACAAAGCTCCCGACGTCTCGATCACGCACATTGAGCAACACGGTCCCGCGAAGCAATCCGTTTTCGCTCTGGATCATAGTCGCTCCCTCAACCGTGTTGATCTGCGCAAGCTGAGATAGCGGGATCGGCGCACCGCTGGCAGACGAAATCGGTATCTGCCCGAGGGCTTCCGGCGTGCTTCTAAACTCCGGTGCGTATCGAACGCGGATCGGAAATCTCCGACGGCCTTCGATGGTTACCGACAGGTTTGTTTCGCCGATGCCTTTTTCGATCGTGTCCTGAATTTCGGCGACATCGATCCCGTAGCGTGCCGCCGCCTGCCGGTCTATCTTAATGTCGATATAGGGCGATCCGCCGATCTGTTCGGGATAGACATCGACCGCTCCCTGAACTGTTTTGACCTCGTCTGCAACTCGTCGAGACAAGGCTTCGAGCTGCTTCAGATCGTTCCCAAAGATCTTGATGCCGACCTGCGTACGAATGCCGGTCGCGAGCATCTCGATACGATTGATGATCGGCTGCGTCCAGATATTCGTTACACCCGGCATTCGCAGCTTCTCATCCATCTCGCTGATGAGCTTGTCTCTGGTCATTCCGGGACGCCATTCGCTCTCGGGTTTGAGGTGAATGATCGTCTCGTTCATATTTGTCGGCGAAGGATCGGTCGACGTCTCGGCACGGCCGGCCTTGCCGACCGCCCAAGCGACCTCGGGAAACGATGCAAGCAATTCGTCTTGCTTGGCAAGGATCCTGGTCGCTTCGTCGATGGAGATAGCCGGATCAGTGACCGGCATGAACATCACATCGCCCTCGTTTAGCGGCGGCATAAATTCGCTTCCGATCGAGGCAGCCATAAAAAGAGCGCCAACGAAAAGAACGACCGCAACAGCTGAGGCGATGATCCGATGCCTGAGTGCGAAAATGAGCGTCGGTTCATAAAGCCGCCGAAGGAAACGCATCACCGGATTGTGCATTTCCGAGTGTACTTTTCCGCCGATCAGGTAAGTGCACAAAACCGGTACGAGTGTTACTGCAAGAATGGTCGCACCGACCATCGCAAACGTCTTTGTGAAAGCGAGCGGATGGAATAGCTTGCCTTCCTGCCCGATCAACGCGAACACGGGAATGAACGCGAGAATGATTATCGCCATCGAAAAGAACACCGGCCGGCCGACGAGTTTTGTCGATTCCAGAACGATGTCCCATACAGCCTTGCGATCCTTCGTGTCGATCTTGCGCAGTTCGACATACCGAAAGGCGTTTTCGGTCACCACGATCCCGGCGTCGACGAGTACACCTATCGCGATCGCTATGCCTGCAAGCGACATCAGATTAGAACTGATGCCCATGAAATACATGAACAGGAACGACATCAGGACCGCGAGCGGCAGCGGTATCGTCACGATCAGGATCGAACGGAAATGCGCGAGGAAAACTATGTGGGCGAGCGTTACAAGTAGAAGCTCTTCGATCAGTGACGTCTTCAGCGTACTTGTCGCGCGGTCGATCAATTGAGTCCGGTCGTAGAACGGCACGATTTTAACACCTTCTGGCAGCCCGGCTTGAAGAGATTCGATCTTTTGCTTTACGGAATCGATTACCTCAAGAGTGTTTACGCCATATCGAGCGATGACTACTCCGCCGACCGCTTCCTTTCCGTTCTTATCCAGGCTGCCCGTTCGAAAGGCATTTCCGATCTTCACGTCGGCAACGTCCTTAACATATATCGGCGTGCCGTTCGATGCGCCGATAACGATGTTTCCGACATCATCCAAAGAGCCGATCA
>CAYTDJ010000276.1:0-4305 GCA_964436265.1 uncultured Chloracidobacterium sp.
GTCAACGCTGAACGGGTGAATCCCTCCATCGCGCGAAAAGAAATACCATCCGCCAGCCGCCATTAGGATCACGGCGAGAACGCCAAGCACAAGCCCTGATTTAGAAGAAGAGGTGGCCTCGCGATAGAATCGGCGGGCGAAACTATCCATCGATACGCCCGCATCGCTCGCAGCCTTTGCGTCCCGTATGATCGAACGTACTTCCTTCATCGTTTGAAAACGTTGGCCAGGCGATTTCTGCAGACATTTGGCCACCATTTTACCCAGTACTGACGGTACCTCGGGCCTCAGCTTCGCGATCGGCTTCGGATTGTCGTGGATCACCGATCGAACGATCAGGCCCTGGCTTGAGCCTTTGAACGGCCGCTGACCGGTGAGGGCTTCATACATGACCGTGCCAAAGCTGAAAATGTCGCTCCTTTGGTCGACATCCGCTGCCTCGGCCTGTTCGGGAGACATATAAGATGGCGTTCCGATGATCTGGCCCGGTGCGGTAATGTCGTTGGCCGGCGTGGCACCGGCAATGCTTTGCTCGATCTGCGCAAGGCCAAAATCGAGGATCTTTGGCACGCCCTCCGCCGTGATCATGATGTTCCCGGGCTTGATATCTCGATGGATGATGCCCTTTTCATGGGCATGGGCGAGGGCATCGGCGATCGGGTCGAACCACTCAAGGAACTGGTTTATTTCCAGACCTCCGTCAGGCGTCAAATGATCTAGCGTTTGCCCATCGACATACTCCATGGTTATGAACTGCAAGCCGTCAAAATCTTCCACCGAATAGATCGTAGCTACATTGGGATGATTTAAGTTCGCGGCGGCCTGAGCCTCATTGCTGAAGCGACGGAGAAAGTTTGGGTCGGAGGCGAAAGAGGGCGGCAGTGTCTTCAATGCAACACTCCGTCCGAGTTTGGTATCGGTCGCGAGATAAACTTCGCCCATTCCGCCAAAACCGATCGCCCGTTCGATCACGTAATGGCCGATCGTGTTTCCCGGAGACATTGTTTGGGCGTGCTCGGCAAAATCAGGAATGAATTTTCCCGCGATCGGATCGGAAATGAAGTTGCCGGCCTCGCTGCCGGCCGCCAAGAGTGACTCAACTTCAGCTCTAAGCGTCTCATCGTTTCCGCATTCTTTATCGAGAAATGCAGAACGCTCATCGGCGGGAAGTTCCGCTGCCGAGTGAAACAACTCGCTGACTTTTTCCCATTTTTCCGGAGTCATCTGGTTCAAGTGCGGCTCAGCTCGCGATAGAGCCATGCGCGGGCCAGGTTCCAGTCTCTACGCACGGTTCGGCTGGAGATCTCGAGGGTTTCGGCGATCTGTTCTTCCGTCAATCCGCCAAAATAACGTAGTTCTACGATCCGGCTCTGACGTTCGTTCATTTTCGCAAGCCGCTCCAACGCTTCGTCCAACGCTACGACCTCTGCATCCCGTTCGTCCGATACATCCACATTATCGCCCAGGGTGACTTGGACCCGCTCTCCTCCGCGCTTTAGACTGGCTTTCTTCCTTGCGAAATCTACCAGGATCCTTCGCATAAGCTGTGCGCAAATAGCATAAAAGTGGTTGCGGTCCTGCCAGTTGACGCGATTGGAGTCGACCAGCCGAACAAATGCTTCATTCACTAATGCGGTTGTCTGAAGAGTGTGGCCGACCTTCTGTCGACGCATATAGTTTCTTGCAAGGCGCCGAAGTTCCGTCTGTACAAGAGGTATCAGCTCATCAAGGGCCGATCGTTCGCCCTTTCGCCAAGCAAGCAAAAGTTGTGTTATTTCCGGTTGTTCCATCGATTGGCCCTAATCACTCCGGGACAAAATATGCCGAATTTTAGCACAATCACGGTTTCACCCAAATAAACGATGGTTAGTTGTGTCCTGTTTCAAAAACATAAATCGTCTTATGGAGTCGAACGGTTGCGAACCGTGAAGCACAAACAAAAGATCGGCGGTAAAAGGCAATGATCAGTGAAGCAATAACCAAAGAACAGATCGATGTTCAGTTTGACGGAATCGAGCCAGTCTATTCGATCTACAGCCCAAAGGCGGCGGCAGCGATCGGGGTGATAACGATCGCGTTCAGTACTGACCCGATCGCTCGTTGGGTGTATCCGGACCCGGATGAATATCTCAGGCATTTCCCGGAATTTGTCCGGGCCTTCGCCGGGCGATCATTCGAGAAGGGAAGCGCATATCTCGCTCCTGACGCGGCGGGAGCGGCTCTCTGGCTGCCGCCAAATGTCGAACCCGAAGAAGATCGGCTTATCGGATTGTTTTGGGCAAGTACGACGGATGCGGTCCAGCAGGATCTTTTTCCAATGTTCGAGCAAATGGGAAGCTTTCATCCGAAGACGCCGCATTGGTACCTTCCGATGATCGGTGTCGAGACGCAGCAGCAGGGAAAAGGGATTGGAGCGAGCCTTATGCAGCACGCACTTGCGAACTGCGATGCGGATGGATTGCCGGCCTATTTAGAATCGTCGAATCCGAGAAATATTCCACTATATGAACGATTCGGGTTTGAAGTGATCGGAACCATTCAAGTCGGAGCATCGCCACCGATGTATCCGATGTTAAGAAAACCTCAACGAAACTGGGACGAAGATCTTTTTGTTACGAAATCATAATCAAGGAGCAATCATAATGTTAGGAGCAACAATTGTAGAAAATCAGGCAACGCCGATCCCACCCCAGTACGAATATCAAGAGACGATCGTGGCGTCGCAGAAGGTCAACTGGAAGATCGAAGACATAATCGGCGGAGATAAGAAGCTCGATTTCTCAAAGCGATTCATGCCTGAATCACTAGCAAGGGTAGAGGAACTTTCGTTTCTGAGTGATGACGAGAAACGTGTTCTCAATCAGGTGCGGGGAAACACATATCTCGGGATCTTCGGACTTGTCGAGGAATTCATACTGCCGTTCGTGCTCGATCACGTACGGCCGAACCTTGGCGACGATGATTATCGGGTCAGGGCGTTCCTTCAGTTCGCGGGAGAGGAAGCCAAGCATATCCAGCTTTTCAAGATCTTTGCCGAGGAGTTTCGAAAGGATTTTGGGACTGAGTGCAAGCTGATCGGGCCGCCGTCCGACGTGGCGAGCGAGATCCTGTCACACGATCCGCTTGGAGTTGCCCTAACGATCCTGCTGATCGAATGGATGACCCAGCGCCACTATATCGACAGCATCAAAGACGATAACCAGATCGACGACCAGTTCAAGAGCCTTCTCAAGAATCACTGGCTCGAGGAAGCCCAACACGCGAAATTGGATACTCGGATGGTCGAAGACCTGGCTGTCGGGCTTTCGGACGAAGAGATCGAAAAGGGCGTCGACGAGTTTCTTGCGATCGGCGGATTTCTGGATGAAGGCCTCAAACAGCAGACTCTGTTTGACCTGGAGGCGTTCGAAACCGCAACGGGCCGAGTGCTCAACGAGACCGAACGGGAAGAATTTATTGCAAAACAGCTGCAGGCTAATCGCTGGACTTACATCGGTACAGGAATGACCCATCCCAAGTTCCTCGAGATGCTCGAAAAGCTTGATCCAAAACAGCGTGACCGCATCGAGGAAGTGGCCCCGGCGTTTTGCTAGGAGATAAAGCGCTAATGGCAGAGAACTCCCCCACCAAACGACGGCGGATCGAAGCTCAGGGCTTTGTGTGTCTCGCAAATGACGAGATCGAAAGCCTTAACTACTGGCTTCGGTTCGCCCCGGCCATTTGTCTTATTTGGACAGCGATCGGCGTTGTATTTGGTTCGGGTTCCATTCTTGCGGCACTTGTACCATTTGCCTTACTTGGCGGTATCCTGACGGGACACCCTTTTGATGTGATCTATAATCACGGAATTCGGCACCTAACAAAAACACCGGAGCTGCCATTGTATGGCCGGCCAAGGCGTTTTGCGTGCTTGATGGCCTCGCTAATGATCTCGGCCGCCGCGGTCGCTTTTTATCTCGGATATTATGCAGCGGGTTATGCGCTCGGATCGTTTTTGATCGTTTTGGCAAGCGTAAATGTCGCGACGGGGTTTTGCGTTCCGTCATTTATTTATGGGCTTGTGTTTGGCGTGGAAGAATGCGAGATGGAAGAGCATAAGAAATCGGAAAAAAGAATTGAATCCGTTTCTCCTTTGTGGCCGAAATGACGTAGGACGGGCTGATCATCGGTTTACCGATCGGGCCAGCCCATCTGGGGTTCCTAACGTCACTTCGAACAAGGGGCAGGTAAACAAGAAGGACGCCGGTAATGCGGCGTCCTCTTTTTTTGTTCTGGCTTGTCTAGCTCTTTCTTAATTCGGTCAAG
>CAYTDJ010000277.1:0-4261 GCA_964436265.1 uncultured Chloracidobacterium sp.
TAAAGGCAGAAGATCGCTAGAAATATTCCGGCAATAACACCGAACCGCCATCGTAACTTCATAACAAAAGAATTGTCAGATTAGCATACGACGGCGGATTCGTCCCATATTAGGAAGTCAGCCACTGTGCAAAACTAATCCAGGTCTCATTCCCGGCGATCATGATGCGTAGGGGAAACGACGCGATCAAGATGATCGCTCCGGCCAGAAACACTCTATTCACTCGGCGGTTCCGCCACGTATCGTAAACAAGCGCGGCAATGGTCAACACGGTCGGCAAACCGAATAGCCACCACGGCCCCATTGCCAGAAGAAACGGGATCGGTACCCGTGCGGCTGCCGGCGGACGAAAATTCGCCGCAGTGAGCAGCATTAACCGTTTATGTTCGGCAGGCCGTTTTCGCCAATAGATCGCAAGCCCAAAAAACAGAATGAAAAGGACGAGATCCGCTAGAGGCACGACCAGGAACGCAAGCGGCGGTATTCCCCCTCGGTCGGCAGCGGTCTGGTGCTCTAACGCTCCGACCGAGACGGCATAACCAGTCGTCAGAACAAGGATCGCAAGGCCGACTCCTACCCATCCGAGCTTCATATGCAGTTTCACTCGTTTCGAGGAAACGAGCCACGTCTGTGTCGCGAAAAGAAGGACCCATGCCGTCATCACCACGCCGTGAAAACGGACCATATTAGAGTAAAGTGGGCCCATATCCGGAAAGAACGGTCGTAGATAATAGTTCTTCGAAAAGCCGATCACCACTAACACCACGAACAGGATCCCCGAAAAAAGGTAAAAGCGCTTTTCGCGCACACGCGCCGCGGCCTTTGCGTTAACTACAACCTGACCACTGATAAAACTCTCGTGTACAGCCATCTGTTTTCTCCTTTACTTTCCGATCGCAGCGATCCAGTTGACGAAATCGAGCCAGACAGGAGTAAAAGCAAACCACAAACGGAGCGGTCCGGAAACGCTAAATAAAAACAGTGCGACGGCGAAGACCCAGTTAAACTTTCGATGTTTCCAAGTGTAATAAGCAAAGCAAGCTATGCCGAGAGCGATGGGCAAAACGATCCATTGAAGGATCATCATTTCCGGCGGTAGGATAGGAATTCGAGCGATGGCTGCCGGACTAAAGTTGATCGCGGTCATCAGCATCAGCGTCTTGTGATACGCCGGCTTCTTTCGCCAATATATTGCTCCGCCAAAAAACGCTACGAAAAAAAGCATATCCAGAACGGGAATAAGGAAGAATGCATGTGGATCGATCCCTGCCGGGGCTGTTTGCCGTATTATGTGAGAATTCCAGGCCGTAGCCATACCGACGACCACTACGACGACAGCCAATGCAATGCCTGCCATCCCCATTGACATGTGGAGCTTCAGATTTTTAGTGCGCACCAACGCGATCTGGGCAACAAAGTAGAGTACCCACGTGGTCATTACGACCGCATGAAGGTGCACAAGCCAGGAACCAAAAGCCGGTACATCGAAAAATGCGCGAAAGTAGTAGGTCTTGAAATATCCGATCAGCACTACGAGCGGAAAGACGATCGCCGATGCAGTGAATAACGCCTTATCTGAAGGCCGCCTTAGAATGTTCGCGTTTATTGCCATGGTATTTTCTCCAATGACGAACGCGGATACGAAAACAGAAATGTATCAATGACGGATGTAAGAATTTCCTAAGACGACCTCGAAACACGCTAAAGGGTTGAAATCCGCTCGGGTAGTTGACATGTTCTGCTATACTACATCTTGTGTTTAGGGCATGGAGGTAGTGCTTATGTTGGGAAAATTGATCTCCAGTTTTCTCATTTCGCTTGCGGCCTTATCGAGTCTTTCCGCGCAAACGACCGATACAAAACCTGGAGCTCCGGGCGAGGTAAAGCCATTAATAAAGGCAGCAGAAGAAGTTGAACTGATCGAGGGAAAAGTCACATTTGTCACAGACGGTGACCAGTTCCGGGTAAGGACTTCTGACGGAAAGGTATTTCCGATCCGCATTCACGGTATTGACGCTCCCGAGCAAGACCAGGACTACGGTGTGAAATCCCGCAAGAGACTAGAGGATCTGATCTTAGAAAAGGACGTCAAGGTAGTCGTGCAGCGTCTCGACTCCGAAGGTCGATATGTCGGAACCGTTTTCTTGAATGGACAGGACGTCGGGCTTCGGCTGCTTGAAAACGGCAGCGCGTGGCACTATAAGCGAGCGAGCGGGGAACAGTCCTCAGATGTCCGCGCACGGTACGCAAAAGCGGAGTTAAAGGCTCGCGACGGGAGATCAGGGCTATGGTCTGACCCGATGCCCATCCCGCCATGGGAATTTAGGGACGAAGCCGAAACCACAACTGCATTGGCCTCCAATGCCGCGACGGCGGTTCCCTTAGCTGCGAACTCACAGGCGCCGGCAGCAAGAGACACCAAGCCGGAACCGGCAAGCGGACGCGTTTATACACTTGGCCCGAGAGGCGGCTGTTATTACCTTAACAGTTCGGGTTCAAAGGTTTATGTCAAAGACAAGAGTCTTTGCCAGAAACCGCAGTAGACACTCAATTTTTTTCGTCAAAGAAAATGAACCCTCAGCAGATCGTTTCGCGAGTTTGTCCAAGTTGTAACAGCCAGATCCCCTATGAGGATTCTGGGTGTTTGTGCGGACATCCGGAGGACCAGATCGAGGAGGCAACTGTCGCAAGATTTCCGGATCTTAAACTTGTTGGGCAGAACGATGCAGCCGAGATGCGTTTTTTTGCCGCCGACGAACTGGACGAGTTCAGCGAGGCGTTCGAAGAACTGGATTCGATGAATGACCTCGAAAATGCCAGGGCGAAAGATCTCCCAAATGCGATCGAAATACCCGCCGAGGTTCCTGAGAACACAACTGCTCCGGCGATCACGGAAACAGTCCCTTCTTTCCAGACACTTATCGAGCGTCCGCCGCTCACTCAGACCATTGTGATCGAGCGGCCCGTCGAGAAAGGCAACCCGTTTCTGAGTTGGCTCCAAATGGCATCTTTGTTGGGCGTTGCGGCGTTTGGTGGAGGACTTGCAGTTTATCTCTTCACACCAACGGCCGTTCAGCAGACCAGTACTAGTCGACCCGCCGATGCAAATACCGGTGTTACAGATCTTGTGTCGACCGATGCGTTCGTCAGCCGCTCATCGAGCGGTTCGGCTGCAGACGAGCCGCTAATCCCTGAAAATACAGCCCTTGACGAAACGAAACGCGAGAAACCTGTTCATTCTCTCAATTTGCCGACGCGGCTGTCGCCAGAAACAAATAACGAGAATACCGGTCAAAGCCCTTCTACTGTTACCGGCACTCAGCTTGATAGCGATAAAGCCTTATCCGGCAGCACGCCGGCCGTCGAATCGAACAAAGAAGCGAAGGTTGGCGCCTACGTGGTCGAACGTCCGGCAGGACGAAAACCGACCGCGAAATGTGCTGACGGGACGTTCAGTTATGCAAGTTCGAACTCAGCAGCGTGTACTCAGCGCGGCGGCGTGAGCGCGTGGCTGGGTGAAGGAAAAGCCATTCCACAAGCGAATGCCCCAAACGTAGCCTATATTCTCGGTCCCAAAGGCGGTTGCTATTATCTGAGCAGATCGAATGAAAAGATCTACGTGGACAAAAAGCACTGCAACTAGTTTGACGATCGTCCGGCCATCACCAGCGCTCCCAGCTTGAACTCGCCGCCCGCGAAAAATAGACTTACAAACATGAACCTGAAAGAACGAATTATCTCGGACCTTACCGAGGCGATGAAAGCCAAGGATGCAGACCGCGTTTCGACATTGAGAATGGTAAAGGCGAATCTGATGAATCGTCAGATCGAAAAAGGCGGCGAATTGACCGACGATGAAGTGTCAAAAGCACTTCAGTCGCTCGTCAAACAGCGGCGCGATTCGATCGAGCAATATGAAAAGGCAGGCCGCTCGGAGCTTGCCGATAAAGAGGCAGCTGAAATATCCCATATCGAAGTCTACCTGCCGCAGGCTGCATCACCGGAGGAAATAGAACAGGCCGTTGCCGAAGCTGTTGTCGAAACGGGAGCATCTACGATGAAGGAGATGGGCGTCGTAATGAAAGCAGCAATGGCTAAGCTGCAGGGTAAAACAGCAGACGGCAGGCTGGTAAGTGAGTCGGTAAAAGCAAAACTGGGCTAACATCAAAAAAAGGAAAGCAAGCTCCAGCTTACTTTCCACAGATGTTCACCAATCTTTCAAGATCTCTATCCGAAGATATTTCGCACCTTGTCCATAAAC
>CAYTDJ010000278.1:0-4261 GCA_964436265.1 uncultured Chloracidobacterium sp.
ACCCTGAACATAACCATCAGGCAAACGGATCGCATTGAATTCCATCATGGCCATGAGCAGGAATTCCTGTGCAAACTTGCCCGTATTTACCAGTAAGGCCGCAACAGCACCCAGCGTTTCCGTAAAGTAATCGACCGAGGCGATCGAACCATAGGAATTGACGGTCGGGGCCGTAAACCCGAGGAGTTCGGCGACTCGATGCCTGTTGATCGGAAATCCCGTTGTCGTGATCGCACCTGCCCCTAATGGGCAATAGTTCATATTCTCGAATGCACGCATCAGACGCTTGATATCGCGGCCGACATTCTCGGCCATTGCGAGCAGAAAATGCGCCATAGTCGATGGCTGAGCCGGCTGTGTATGAGTGTATGCCGGGATCAGCGTTTCGTGGTGCTGAGAGGCGAGATCGAGAAACACTCTTCGCAGATCCATCGCAGAACGCATCAAATTCAGGCAATCCTGACGCAAATGCAGCCGATAGATAGTTACGTCGATGTCGTTGCGGCTTCGGGCAGTGTGTAGCTTTCCGGCGATGTCGGGGTCGCAAAGCTTAGCGATCTCCTGCTGCAGCAAATAGAAGAGATCTTCGAATGTTCCGTCGTATTCGCGGCCGCGGATTCCGTCGAAGTCCAGTTCGATCAAGGCCTTGAGAATCTCCTTCAGTTCGGCTTCACTTACGATCCCTTGTTCGCCGAGCATTACGGCGTGAGCAAGATCGACCTGGTGATAAGCGTCGAGGAAATGCTCCTTTGCGTCTGCGAAACAATCCGCAAGGACGTTGTCCTTATAGCTCTGTGCCGGAAATTTCTCCGTTTGTTCTTTGCTTTGCATTACTTTCCAGCCTTTGAGAGGCTCAGCAAATTCGCGAATATCCGGTATGCTCCCGGATTTCCAACAGGCAACTGCCTGAACCAGGAATAGGAAGTATAAATATATTTTCCTTTTCCAACTTCAGCATAGACCATTCCGCCTATACGTTCCGGTTCGCCTTCGTCGTGTGATTCCAGCAGCGCCGTATATTTTGTCGAATCAAAGTCTGTGAAACCGTAAAGGTTTCGTTCCTGAACCCAGTTCAGCCAATCGGCATCGCCGATCTTATTCGGAAAGTTGAAGATCGGATGTCCGGGCACCAAAACCTTGATCGCGGCGTTCTCGTCCGTTACGCGAAAATTACCGTCCATTTTCGCCGGATACGGCGGCAAATTGAGGCGAATGTATTCCTGCTGCTGGTATTGAGTAATCAGCGTACCGCCATTCTTCATGAATTCGATCAGGCGCCCATTGTTCGAGATATAATCGGGCCTGACTTGTGAAGCTCTGATGCCGACCACGATCGTATCGAACTGAGAAAGGTCACCGGTCGAGAGAGCCTTTTCATCAAGCATAGTGACGCTGAGGCCCATTCTCTTTATCGCGTCGGGAACCTTGTCGCCGCTTCCCATGATGTAGCCAACTCGTACGGGAGCGACCTTCAGATCCAATACCTTTGCTGAGATTTCAGCATTGGTGTAAATGCGATGGGTTTGGATGTGAGGATACGCGATCTCCTGGACCTTTTGGCTGTACGATCTTCCGTCCATTTCCGCCACCGCTTTAAGCGTATAGGAGTCCGCCTTTGTGTTAGCCGGTATCGTAAGGGCGAAAGCAACCGCTGTCGTGTCCCCTTTCCGAGGCAGATCGAAATTTGCCGATGCGGGCGTAAGTGTCCAGCCGGCAGGCAGGTTCAACTTCGCGGACCCCTTGGCTGCCGACGACGAATTGTTTTCGACCGTCATCACGACACGATATTTTTGTGCCTTGTTTGAGGCCGGTGCGATCAAAAGATCCGACTCAAGCCCGACCGTAAGCGCGGGCACCACGTTCACGTCCCTTCGGATCTCGCCTCGTATATCGTCAGAATAACGGTATTGAACGTCTCGCCCAACTTCGATCTCTTCACCGCCGACGTTCATTTTCACGGTCGCGCGAATCAAAGAAGGAGCAAATGGCATATTCTTGCTCATGCCTGCATTGGCCCAATCAAAGTTGTAATTCTTTCTCGGAGATTCGAGCCAGTAAGGCTGGGTAAGTTTTGCGTCGGCAGGAGCCGTCACTTTGAAGAACGCTGCACCGAAAGAGCTTTCGCGTCGGGGACGAAACCCGCTTTCAGGAGCCTGTTGCGGTTCATCAGTCTTTACAGCAGTCCATCCAGACGGAACCGAAAGCGTTGTATCGACGATGCTTACTTTCGAGTTATCCGGAGCAAACACTCGCACCGAAACATTTGCCGAATCGCCCGCGACCATCGTCTCGGTGCTATTCAATGCATCCACGACGATACCGGCCGCAGCCTGCAAAGCCGCCGCAAACTCCCTTTGCTTCTCTCGGCAAAACTCCTTTGATAGCGGATTGCGTGTTGACCACTCCGCATCGCGCGCTTCCTTGTGTCCTCGGGCAAGTATTGGGATCAGCTTCTCTGGCGCATACGGATCATATGACTTAAGAGCCTCTGCTGCCGTCGCCTGCAAAACCTTCAGTTTCTGGATGAATGGCTCGGAACTGTCCCCGGCCAATCCGGCAATGCCGACGATGGAAGTATCTATACCGTCGAAAACGCTCGATTCGGTTCCGGTCGAACCTGCTACCGATTCCAACAAGCGCACACCCGAAGTCTGCTTGCCGCGAAGTTCAAGCATACCCATTTCCTGGGATTTATGCTGGCTTCGGCCCTCCATTGCGATCTCAAAATACGATCGGTCGATAAGCGAGTTGTATTCGCCGGTGTTCAGCGTCAAAGTCGGGATATTTTGAGGGTTATTTACAAAGCTCTGCGAAACATAAAGCTTTTTCGCCTGCCAAGTCTCCAGTCCTTCGCGAAGCTGCTCGGGAAACTCCTTTGGATCTGCCGCCGCCTTAAATGCGATAGGTGTCAGGTAACCCGCAAGCTGGTGCTGTCCGTGTCCGTCGGTAGGGCCACCAACAAAACGGGAAATAATAACAAGAGGCCGATACAGCCTGATCGCTCGGACCATGTCCCCGAGAACTTCCCTTTCACCCCAGATCCGTGCAGCCTCTTCCCGTTTTTTCGAAAACCCATAGTCCATGGTTCGCGTGAAGAATTGCGAACCGCCGTCGAGGCGTCGGGCCTGCAGCAATTCTTCGGTACGGATAACGCCTAACCCTTCGAAGAGTTCCTGGCCGATCACGTTCTGGCCGCCGTCACCTCGATTGAGCGCAAGGTACGCGGTTCTCGCGTTCTCCCTGCGTGCGAGATAAGCAAGCAAACCCGAATCTTCGTCGTCAGGATGGGCCCCAGTGTGCATCGCGCTCGCAGTCGTCTGCAAACGCTTCAGCATTTGCCCCAGCCCGATCGCCCCCATATCGTAAACCGGGCGGACCTGAGCCATGGCTGTTCCAGATCCAACCCATACGATCTGAGAGAAGAAAACGGCAGATAGAATTACAATAGATTGAAGCTTTCGAGTGATCGACCCTTTACGTTCCATAACTAAATTACGCCTCCACGGCTACATCCTTACTAGCACTTGTATCGGTCAGACTTATTAGGTATCCCGCGATAACAGTTACCAAACATCCGACAACGTTAAACCAAAGAAACTCAATGTTGGTGTAATTGCTCGCGACCCAAACGGACGCGATGCCAAACAATAGACCGAAGAACGCCCCGCGGGCTCTTGCGCGTTTTACGACAATTGCGAGTACGAATACGCCCAAAAGCGAACCGTAAAAGAACGAGCCGAATTTGTTAACAACCTCGATCAGCGAGCCAAGATTGGTCGCATAGATCGCCACGATGCACGCAAATATTCCCCACACGAACGTTGCGATACGGCCAAATGCTACGTAGTGTTTATCACCTGCGTCCTTTTTAAAATGGCGGCGATAAAAGTCGATCGTTGTCGCCGTCGCAAGGGCATTCAATTCAGCCGAAATTGAGGACATTGCGGCCGCGAATATAGCGGCAATGATCAGACCTATGACGCCCATCGGCATGTTCGCAACAACGAACGCCGGAAAAACGTAGTTCACGTCGTTAAAACTTTTGTTGCTGGTCGTCGTCTTAACGTATTCTACTGCGTTTTTCCGTGCGTCGTTGAAGCCTTTGTCAGCAGCTATGTACGCTGCTCGGGTCTGATCGTTCTGATCTTCAATGAAAGCGAGAGCTGCCTTCTCACGCGTTTCATGTACTGCTCTAAATTCTTGCTGGAGTGATTGGTATCCGGATGTGTTTATTACCTTAGCCTCTTCGACCGAATTAAAG
>CAYTDJ010000279.1:0-4256 GCA_964436265.1 uncultured Chloracidobacterium sp.
GAAGTAAATTAGAAATCTTCATCTTCCGGACAAAGCGATCGGCTGGCTAGATACTGCCTCGGTAAAAGTCGAGATCAACGAGCCTGAACATCTGATCGTACGGCCTGAACACATCATTGACGTCATTTCCCAGGAATCGCGAATTCCAAAGGATATGATCTATCGCGACACGGCTGACCGTTTCTCGCAGATGGAGCTCGATCTTGGGCAGCGTGTCATCGGCCAGAAAGAGGCTGTACGCGCCGTGGCAGAACGGTTGCGTTTGAATAAGGGGCCGCTGAAAGAGAATCACTACGCGCCGGACGGTGTACTTCTTTTCCTTGGGCCGACGGGGGTCGGCAAGACCGAGCTTGCGAAGGCGGTTGCCGAATTCATGTTCGGTGATGAGAACAAGATGATCCGCATCGACATGAGCGAATACGGAGATGGTACCGTCGGGATCGAAAAGCTCATCGGCATGCCTCGCGGAATCGTGGGCAGCGAACGCGGCGGAATTTTGACGGAACAGCTTCGCGATAATCCTTATACGGTACTGCTGCTCGATGAGGTCGAAAAGGCCAATCCGTACCTGATGAACATTTTCCTCCAAGCATTCGACGAAGGATGGATCACAGACGGACGCGGAAAGAAAGTCTATCTTTCTGACGCCATCGTGATCATGACATCAAACCTTGGAAGCGAGAATTTCAAGAAATACGAAAAACCCCTTGGTTTCGGGACGAAATCGCTTGGCGATGTAATGGCGATCAAAGGCGACGTTATGAAGGCGGCAGAAACTCGTTTCACTCCTGAATTTCGCAACCGCATAGATGAGATCGTCGTATTCTCGCCGCTTACAATGGACGAAGTTCGAGAGATCGCGCGTCTTTACCTTGGCAAGGTAAAGCGAAACATGGAGCGGCAAGGAAAGTTCGTAGAGATCACCGAGGCAGCCGTGGACGCTCTGACCGAAAAAGGCTTCAGCCCGGCATACGGCGCTCGGTTCTTAAAACGCCACATCGACCAAAAGGTTAAATTGCCGATCACAAACCTTTGGAAGTCAGCCATACGATTTATGGTTGACGCTAAAGACGGCGAAGTTGTGGTTTCGCCGAACGACTCGTTCAACCTGAACTAAACCGACAGGCGGTTTATTGCATCAAAGGCTTCGGTGATAAGATTCACACCGAAGCCTTTTGATTTATGCTAAGAACTTTTATTGCCGTCATTTCTTTGTTCATTTTCTTTGTCGGATTTTCGTCGCATTCGTATTCGCAAGATGCGCAAGCGGTTCTGAACAAAGCCGTTCAGAATCTCGGCGGTGAAATGTATTTGAATGTCCGGTCGCAAATAGGTCGCGGGCGGTACAGCATTTTTAAGGACGGTGCCGTAGTTTCGTTTCAGTCGTTCGTTGATGTGATCGTTTTCCCCGACAAGGAGCGGACCGAATTCAAAGGCGGCAAGACCAAGATAGTTCAGACAAATACCGGCGACACGGGCTGGGTGTATGACGGCGAGCAAGAAGTGATCAAGGTCCAGAACGAGGATCAAATAAAGAATTTCAAACGCGGGATACGGGTGAGTTTGGACAACCTCCTTCGCGGTGGCTGGAAAGGCGAAGCTGAGCTGTCTTATGTCGGCAAACGGCAGGCGACGCTTGGCAAGCGCAATGAGGTAATAAAGCTGTCCTACAAAGACGGGCTTGTCGTTGAGTTCGAATTCGCCTCAGAAGACGGCCTCCCGATGAAAGCGATTTATAAGAGCGTGAACGCCGATGGCGAAGAGGTAACGGAGGAGGACCGCTATGCTCAATTCGTCGATGTCGGCGGCATACGCACTCCTTATATTATCGATCGGTTCACGAACAAGCTTCCGAGTTCCCGCATAAACTACGAATCAGTCGAATACAATAGAGCGATCCCTGATTCGATCTTCGCAAAGCCCGCCGACGCCAAGTCAATGAAGAAAGATCTTAAACTGTAAAAAAAGGCGTCGAATATTCGACGCCACCCTGCAACATTACATCACGGACCCGGAACGTTGAACAGAAACGCTCGCGGAGCCGAACAAAAGCTATTTGCGCCTTGCCCTTGGAATATCGCACAGACGCGAACCTCATTACTTACCCCTAACGCAAACCCGGTAAAATCATCATCACGTGCCTCGCCATTTGTTGTGTCTGACACGCCGATGAAATTACCACTTACCGCGCTGCGCAATTGCACTTGGAAGCGCAACGGGTTGGCACATGGGTGCGACCAACGAACGCGAGCGGTTCCTGCACCAACTAGCTCAACTGCCCCAGTGATCGTCGGGCTACAGGTCGCGGCCTGTGCGATGCTGAATATCGCCAGCGGTATCGAGCAACGGTCACCCCCGTTAGCGGCCGAAAACTTTGCACAGACCCGAAAGAAATATCCACCCGCCGCAAGATCGGTAACGTTTACCGCCTGCTGCGAGCCGACTCCTGATGCGGCCGATCGCTCGATCGTCGTGCTCCCTGCTCCACCGTTGCTTCTGGTGATCTCTAATCGATACCCTGATTCAATCGTTGACCGGTCGATCCATTGCAGTTGAACAAACGGAGTTACGGTCGACGCTTGCGGGCCATTCGGACCGACCAGGTTGATCGCTGCAACGCCGTTTGGGGCGGCGAGAACTTCAAGGTTCGGAGTTGATCCCGAATGACAAACCAACCCGATCGACCTTACCCCAGCCGTCGTAAATCTTCCGTGGAAGCCGCGGCCGGGCTTTCCGTTCGGACATCGGTCCTCTTCCCACGCTGTTGAATCTTCCGAGGGAATTGGAGCGGAAACGGTTCGCGCAACTCCTATTCCGGAAGCTATCGGAGCCTGGGAAAAACAATTAAGAGTGATCCGAACCACAAATTGATTAAACCTACCGCTAAGGCCTTCGACGGCGGTGTCCTCCGGACACGATATCGAAAAGGACTGGGGGATTATCGGATAGATGCCGCCTGCACCGCCCGAAGCCTGGGTGCTGCTGGTCGAACCTAACCATTGTCCATCGGTTGAGACAGTTCTGCATAGACCTTCGAGTTGGCCAAGGAACATACCCATCTTCCCTTTCAGGCCGATAAGCACCTTTCCGTCGCCGCAGCCTATGCTAAATTGAGTGCCCTCAGAAACTCCCCGTGCCGGAAGATTTACGGAGTCGGCAAGAGCTGGTGTCAAAAACAACACGAATGCGAACGAGATTGTTGCGATAGATCGTTTAACATATTTCATTACCTCATTTCTCCTTTGATCACTGCTGGCTCGAAGCGGCGTCTCAACTTCCCGTTGTGCGTGGATGGTCAATACGTCGACTTTGTAGCTTTCCGTTACTGGATCTGCGCCGGTCTAACCTGCGTCTCGCCAATTGCCTTTCCCTTTTCATCAAGCGCGACGACCCGCCATCGGAAAGTCTTTTCGATGAATTTCGTGTTGAGCCAAGGCGGAGCTCGATAGACTGACTGAGAACCCGGTACGATTCCCTGAAACTTCGGCGTTGTCCCATCATCTATAAACTCAATCCGATAAAACGCTGCTCCGTCAAAGGGCCGCCACGCGAATACTAATTGAGCATTTTTGGCTTCAAGAACAGCATTGGCGCCAGGGGTCAAGAGTCCGGTCGATGCCCAATCACCTGTCGCGCCACCTTGGACAAAAAACTTGAACATCGGCATCGGAAACCCAGCCACGGCTCCGCTGTGGACCACGCCGGCACCGACGCCGATCGCGGCAAGGTTTGAGTCGCCTTCTTTGTCATCAACGGCCTCGATCCGCAATAACAAGTGGTACTGGCCATCAACCGTGAGCGGCAAGCGTTCCAGATCCTTGATCTCCAGCTTGAATCGCCCGGTCGGCGGCAGAAAATGATTGAATCGTTCGACCTGCGTATATCGCCGTTGGTTGGCGCGATCTTCGATCGGCAACGTCGCTTCGGTCAGAAGATCCCTTTCTGTCGGCAGTTCTTCACCCGGAAGCACGAGTTCCCATCGCCCCTTTAGTCGTCCGGTGCCGTTATACCGGATATCTACCCCGGTGATCGGCAGTTTTTCTCCCCGCCTAAGGAAAACTACCGGTTCGTTTGAGAGATTGATGTACTCGACTTCGGTCAAGGCAAACGGCGTTCGAGCGCCGCCGCCGCCCATTCGACAAGTAACCGCCACAAACTGATCGGGCCCACCGCTGTTCGATACGAATCGCCGAACGTAAAAGAATCCGGCGTCACCGCCGCTTGCACCTGCCTGAAACGCCCGGCGAACCACCGAT
>CAYTDJ010000280.1:0-4251 GCA_964436265.1 uncultured Chloracidobacterium sp.
CGGATCCGAACGTCATTTATGTCGGCAGCGGCGAGGGGCTTCAGCGTCCCGATCTCTCAACGGGTGATGGCATGTATAAGTCAACGGACGGCGGGAAGACATGGCAACACTTAGGGCTGCGTGAAGGCCAGCAGATCGCCGGCATCTCGGTCGATCCGCGAGACCCGAATCGACTTTTCGTTGCCGTGCTCGGCCATCCCTATGGGCCGAACACAGAACGCGGTGTTTATCGATCGATCAACGGTGGAAGGTCGTTTGAGCGAGTTCTTTACAAGGATGAAGACACCGGAGCATTTCAGGTTGAGATCGATCAAACAAATCCCAATATTGTTTATGCGGATCTCTGGGCGGGCCGACAAGGACCTTGGGAAAACGGTGCGTGGCAGGGAAAGGAAAGCGGTTTCTTTAAATCGACCGACGGCGGTACCACATGGAAGAAGATCACTTCGGGGCTTCCGACCATTGAGCAAGGATTGGGCCGCATTGGTTTTTCGATCTCACGTTCTGATCCGAGGGTTCTCTACGCAACCGTCGATGCTCAAGCGAGATTTGCCGGTATTTATCGTTCAAGTGACGCAGGCGAGAACTGGACACGTGTAAACGGTGACCCTCGCCTTTGGGGAAGAGGGAGTGATTTTGCTGAATTAAAGGTACACCCGAAAGATCCGAATACTGTCTTTGTCGCAAACGTCGCGTCATTCAAATCTACAGACGGCGGAAAGACTTTTTCCGGATTCAAAGGCGCACCGGGCGGCGACGATTACCATCGCATCTGGATCAATCCTGAGAACCCGGACATCATTCTTTTTGCTGTCGATCAGGGCGCGACCATCACCGTTAATGGCGGCGAGACATGGTCAAGCTGGTATAACCAGCCCACTGCACAGTTTTACCACGTGATAACCGATAACCAGTGGCCGTATTGGGTGTGCGGCGGGCAGCAGGAGAGCGGATCGGCGTGTGTAGCGTCCCGCGGTAGGACAGGGGCGATCGGGGCGTGGGATTGGGAGACGGTCGGTGTGGAAGAATACGGCTACGTCGCGCCAGATCCGCTCGATCCGAACATCGTTTATGGCGGCAAACTCACTCGGTTTGACCGCCGGACGCGCCACGTTCAAAACATAATGCCCGAGGCGATACGCACCGGGAAATATCGTTATCTGCGGACGGCACCGGTCATATTTTCCCCGGTCGATAAAAGGACACTTTATTTTGCAGGCAATGTCGTATTCAAAACGACGACCGGTGGCCAGAGTTGGTCCGTCATCAGCCCGGATCTTTCAAGAGAGAAGTGGGACGTGCCGGACAACGTCGGTGTTTACAAGACAAAGGAAATGGAGACTATGCCGCGGCGCGGCGTGATTTACACTGTTGCACCGTCTTACAAAGATATCAACACGATCTGGGCCGGGACAGATGATGGATTGATCCACGTGACGCGCGACGGCGGAAAAAAGTGGACAAATGTTTCGCCGCCTGAGCTCAAATCCTGGGCAAAGGTGTCGCTGATCGATGCCGGTCGTTTTGACGCTAACACTGCATATGCGGCGATCAACACGTTTCGTCTCGACGACCTAAAGCCCCACATCTTCCGAACTCATGATGGCGGAAAAACGTGGAAAGAGATAGTGAATGGCATCCCTGAAGGCGGTATAGTGAACGCGGTTCGTGAGGATCCGGTCAGGAAAGGATTGCTTTATTGCGGTACTGGGCAGGCGGTTTATTTCTCTATCGACGACGGTGAGAATTGGCAGCCGCTGCGGTTAAACATGCCTGCGACCTCGATCCGAGATCTTGTTATCAAAGATGACGATGTCGTGGTCGGTACTCACGGGCGTTCGTTTTGGATACTGGACGACATAACACCGCTCCGTCAGATCAATGCCGATACAAGAACGGCCGAGGCGGTTCTTTTCAAGCCGCAGCTCGCTACGCGTGTAAAACGCAGCCTGCATACCGATACGCCGTTTCCACCCGAAGAGCCCGCAGGCCAAAATCCGCCCGATGGTGCGATCATCAACTACTATTTGAAAGCTCCTTCTGCGTCACCGATAACGCTCGAGATCACAGATACATCGGGGCGGCTTGTGCGTCGATTTTCGAGCGATGATAAGCCGCTTGCCGTGGACACTTCGAAGATAAATCCTCCGGAATATTGGATAAGGCCGTTTCAGCCGTTGAAGAATGAAGCGGGAATGCAGCGATTCGTTTGGGACCTGTTGTATCCCAATCCGCCAGCCGATCAATACGATCTTCCGATCTCGGCGATCTATGCCGATACTCCTTGGACACCTCAAGGGCCGGCAGTTTTGCCGGGCGTCTATACGCTGAAGCTAACCGTCGATGGGAAGAGCTATACGCAAAGACTAACGGTCAGAATGGATCCGCGAGTAAAGACATCACCTCTTGGATTGAAACAGCAGTTTGACCTCTCGATGCAGGCTTACGATGGGATTGCCAAAGCAAGAACGCTTGCTGATCAAACGCGAAAGCTGATCGCAGATCTTGAGAAGAGTAGCCCGAACAGTCCGTCGGTCGTCAAGCTCAAGGCTATTCTTAATGGCGAAAATCCGCGTCCCGGAACTCCCGTCATGATCGCCGAGATGCCGCTTTCGCGGATGCCCGGCGCATTTACCCAGCTTCTGGACCTGCTCCAGGACGCTGATGTCGCTCCGAGCACCCAGGCTGTTTCAGCGGCACGAGACCTTCAACGGGCTCTCTTGAGAGTCGAGGCCCAGCTCAAAACGGGAAGGTTCTGATGATCGACATTTTTGTTCGCATTGGAGCACTTCGAACTTCGTTCCTCAATGGGATAAAATTAAGGAAGACGACTCTCTTTGAAACTTAAGTAATGTCAACAAATACAAGAATAGAAACCGATTCGATGGGCGAGATCGAGGTGCCCTCGAATGTTTATTGGGGGGCGCAGACACAGCGCTCGCTTAAGCATTTCAACATTGGCTTTGACGTCATGCCTCGCGAGGTAATTCGAGCGTTGGGCATTCTGAAGAAGGCCGCTGCGATCGTGAATTTCGACCTTGGGAAACTGCCTGAGGATAAGATGAAACTCATCTCACAGGCAGCGGACGAGGTCATCGATGGCAAGCTGGACGAGCATTTTCCGCTTCGCGTTTGGCAGACAGGTTCGGGCACACAGACGAACATGAACGCCAACGAGGTGATCTCGAACCGAGCGATCGAGATCGCCGGCGGCGAGATGGGATCGAAGAAACCTATCCACCCGAACGATGACGTAAACAAATCGCAATCATCTAACGACACCTTCCCGACAGCGATCTACATTGCCGCCGCCGAACGGTTGACGGCATTGATACCAGAGGTTCAAAAAGTAAGCGATGCTATAAAGGCAAAGGCAAAAGAATTCGAAGGCGTTGTTAAGATCGGCCGAACGCATCTTCAGGACGCTACCCCGGTGACAGTAACCCAGGAATTTAACGGTTGGGCAAATTTGATCGATCGCGACATCGAGCGAATGAAATTGGTGATGCCCGGTTTGCTCGATCTTGCGATCGGCGGCACTGCGGTCGGAACCGGATTGAATGCACATCCTGAATTTGCGGAACGGGCCGCAGCGAAGATCGCCGAGCTAACGGGCCTGCCGTTCAAATCGCACCCTGATAAGTTTGCGGCTTTGTCTGCTCACGATGAAGTGGTGTTTGCGTCGGGTGCACTGAAAACACTCGCCGCGTCGCTGATGAAGATCGCGAACGACATTCGCTGGCTGGCTTCAGGGCCGCGATGCGGAATTGGCGAACTTTCATTGCCTGAGAACGAACCGGGAAGCTCGATAATGCCGGGTAAGGTCAATCCCACACAGTCAGAAGCGATGACGATGGTCGCGGTTCAGGTATTTGGCAACGACGCCGCGATCGGATTTGCCGGTTCACAAGGCAATTTTGAGCTGAACGTGTTCAAGCCGGTGATGATCCACAATTTCCTTCATTCGGTTAGGCTGATCCACGATGCGTGCCACGGCTTTGTCGATTATTGTATTGCCGGTATCGAACTGAATCGTGAACGGATCGACCATTACCTGAACGATTCGCTGATGCTCGTGACCGCGCTGAATCAACACATCGGCTACGACAACGCCGCAAAGATCGCAAAACACGCGCACAAGAAAGGGATTTCGCTCAAAGAATCGGCGGTCGAACTTGAACTGCTCACACCAGAGCAATTCGACGAGTGGGTAATCGCCGAGGATATGACGCATCCTTGATCAGAGCAGTC
>CAYTDJ010000281.1:0-4250 GCA_964436265.1 uncultured Chloracidobacterium sp.
CGGATCATATCCCCTCAATCACGCGGTCCTTGCCGGAGAATTGCTGTACACGGGCTCTGACTACATCATGAGCCTTAAATCTCCCCAACAAGTTAAAGATATCGCCGTTGCTCTCGCTGGGATTGATGTCGATTCGTTCTCCGAGCGATATAGAAAAATAGACCCGGAAGACTACGGTTTTCCGTTGACGGACGAAGATCTCGAATACACGTGGGAATGGTTTCAGTCGGTTCGCGATCTCTATGCGCGGGCAGCTGTGGCCGATCGTGCTGTTTTGTTCACCGCAGACCAGTAGAGACTTTCAATGGCGTTAGACACTATCGAAACTTGGCACAACATCGTCCGCACTCGCGACGCGAGTGCGCTTGGCGAATTGCTGGCTGCCGACGTCGTTTTCTATTCGCCGGTCGTTCACACGCCGCAGGTCGGGAAGGCCGTCACGACGATGTATCTGTCGGCGGCGGTGAAGGTGTTCGTCAACGACAGCTTCAAGTACGTCCGCGAGATCGTGGGTGAGAGCGACGCGGTCCTTGAGTTCGAGACCGAGATCGAGGGCATCACCATCAACGGCGTCGATATGATCAAGTGGGACGACGAGGGTAAGATCGTCGAATTCAAAGTGATGATCCGCCCGCTCAAGGCCGTGAATCTCATCCATCAAAAGATGGGCGAGTTACTTGCGGCTAACAAGCATACCTGAGCTATAATCCGTCTGCGATAAATAAATGCAGGCTGACCGATTAGCTAAGATCTCCCCGATCGTTATCGCCCTCTGTACGCCGTTTGTGGTCCTGGCGTTCTGGCCGCTCTACCTTTCGAAGTCATTTTCATCTGTCGACCGGTATTCGCACCTCCACGCAGTCGTTGGTTCGCTATGGCTTCTGCTGCTTATTCTACAGCCATTGGCTATTCAAAAGGGCTGGTATCGGCTTCATTCTCGGATCGGCACGGTGTCGTACGTGGTCGCTCCACTGTTCGTGATCGCCGGGCTTCTGCTCTCACATCAACGACTTGCAGCGATGACCGATGAAAAGTTCGAGATCGAAGGGTTTGGCCATTATCTACCTTTCTACGCGGTCACGGTGTTCGCCGTCGCATACATTCTCGGGTTATGGTACCGGCGGTTCGACGAAGTTCACGGGAGGTTCATGCTGCTCACGGCGATCCCTCTCATCGATCCGGTTTTCGGCCGAGTAATGGCTTTTTACCTGCCGGAGCTGCCGAATCCATGGCTGTATCAAGCGATCACCTTTTCGGTGGCGACTCTACTCGCCGGGATCCTCGTATTTTCCTTTCGCGGAAATGGAGGTCCGAAACGGGCGCTGATCGGGTACTTTGTTTTCTTGGTAGCCCTGGAAATCGGCTGGTTCACCGTTTCACTGACGTCGTTATGGAGATCATTAATGTCGCTCTACCGCGAATTGCCGCTGACTTGAGGCTAGGTTGGTTTCCGAGACAGATGTGAAAACGAGACGGAATGGAAAGGTTCGAACAACCTTTCCGAAGTTTTCCAATTCGCCCCTCTTAAACCCTCTGAGTACCGACAACGATCCGTCTTCCGTTACCAGCGGCGAGATCCGAAACGCAAAGCAAAACAATTTAAATAAATAGTAAGCCATCGGGTGACGGTGAAGGTCGATAACATAAGCACAGCGTCTTGCGACGCGCGTCATTTCGGCAAGAACGAGCGGGATCTGTTCGTCCGTAAGGTGATGAAAGAATAGAGATGAGATCGCGTAGTCAAACTCTCCGTCAGCGAAAGGAAGCTTGAACGCATCACCGCGAACGTATGCGATCTCGGGAAACTCGGCAGTGTCATTTTGAGCAGATGCCGAAAACGATAACTCATGAAGATCGATGCCGGTGAGGCGAGCGGTACGGTTTGTTTCGCGTGCAAACGCTGCCGTCGTCCGGAGCAGCTCACCCGATCCGCATGCTACGTCAAGAACCGAAAACTCAGATAAGTCCTGCCGTTCGATATCACTGAATAGAGATCTTTTCAACGCTCGAGCGTCGCCGAGATAACGATTAATAAAACGGATCTCTCGCAGGAAAGTGGTGTATTCCTCGGGCGTGTAATCACCCGTGTCGATCCTCTCGAGTTGCCGGCTTCGCGTGTGGAACATCTGTCTGATTCTAGTCCCGCTGTATCCAAAGTTGAAATCATGACCGCATTCGTGTTATCAACTATCAAACTTCCCTTTCTAACCCGACCAAAACAGGAGCAGCGCTAAATGAACATTGGTGATCTCGTTATGCCCGAAGTACCCTCGAACCTTGGCCGCGAAGTGGCTCAAAGAGCGACCACGATGCCGGCAACATTGCAGCATCAGCTGGAAAGTAAACTCGGTACTGATCTCTCAGAGGTACGCGTACACGTTAGCCATCTGCCGACATTGGCGGGTGCGGAGTCGTTCACAAAGGGTAGCGATATTCACTTCGCCCCGGGCAAGTACAATCCTTATTCAGAGGAAGGCCGAAATCTGATCGGCCACGAACTCGCCCACGTCGTCCAGCAGACGCAGGGCCGTGTGGCCTCGCAGATGGCCGACATGATCGGCCTTGAAGGCGAAGCAGATAGGATGGCCAACAAAGTTCTGGGCCGTTAACCGAGAAATCCCTTAAACTTCGAAACCTCGGCAGCGTAGCCGGGGAAGATCGAACGCAGGTCACGGCCGCCGAGATGTTTATAGGCGGCCTCGGCAAATACGTCACGAAAGTCCGTGGTTACAGCGACGTCGCGGCCCTCATTTAGTTGGTCATTTTTAAGGCCTTTCCAGTCGCCGTAAACCTTTCCGCCCTTTACCGAATTTCCCAGAATGAGCATCGCATTGCCGTGGCCGTGATCGGTGCCGCGGCTGCCGTTTTCACGAGCCGTACGGCCGAACTCGCTCATGGTTAACAGGACGACATCGTCCATCCGTTTACCAAGATCAGTACCAAACGCCGCGATCGACGCGGCAAAATCGCGAAGCAAATTTGAAAGCTGTCCGCGGGCTCCGCCTTGATTTACGTGCGTGTCCCAGCCACCCGCCTCTGCAAAGGCAACCTCAAGCCCGACACCGGCTTTTATCAACTGTGCTATCTGCATCAGCGAACGTCCAAGCTGTGACTGCGGATACACGGCTCCGTTTTCAGGTTTGTATTGCGCCGGATTCGCTTGTTTCAGATAGTTGACCGCCTCGAATGTTTCTTTTCCGGTCTCGCCGAGGGTGTCTTTGACGTTCTGCTCGTAAATGCCTTCGAAACCTCCTTTGAGGTCGCTGGTATAAAGTCCGGCCTTGATCGTGAAATCCGAGAGGTTTGTCATCGCGACCGAAGGAGCTTTGCCGTAAAGAGCTCGGGGCAGAGCCTGGGTCATCGCGACCGCTCGGAACGGAGATCGGTCTTTTGATTGAGCAGCCTGCATTGCACGGTTTAGCCAGCCGTCTCGGGTTCCCTTCACCCCGGGTGTGCCCGATTCCATATAATCCTGCGCGTCAAAATGAGAACGCGTATTGTCCGGCGAACCCGAAGCATGGATAACGGCAAGCTGTTTCGATCTCCAAAATGGTTCGAGCGACTTCATCGCCGGATGGAGGCCGAAATGTCCGTCAAGATCTACCGCACCGTCGGTCTGGCCTGGTTTGGGAACCGCGATCGTTCTTCGCAGATCGTAATACTCGCTGTCGCCGTATGGCACGACCATGTTGAGGCCGTCGACAGCGCCTCGCTGAAATATCGTGACCAGCACTTTCTTCTTGCCGTAACCGCCTTTTGTCTGTGCTGAAGCGAACTGATGCAGGAACTCCGGGGCGGCCGCCATAAAACCAAATGTCGCTAATCCGAAACCGCTATTTCTCAAAAACAACCGTCTATCCATAATCGATAAAACCTCTGACAAATCGACGTTCAACCATTTAATTAGACGCCCGGGTGATGGAAATGGTCAATTTATTGTTCAGGAGTGGACTTGATCCAGAAAATCCCTTCTTTCTTTCATGTCGATTTTTATTGACAAAAGTCATATTGAGCGTAGATTGAGGCTATGCAAGACAATTTGCCGTACATCGTTGCAGTTTTCGTTATTTTGGCTATTGCTGCGTCCGGGATCAGGATCGCACAGGAATATCAGCGGGCAGTCGTCTTTCGACTGGGGCGATTTATCGGTATCAAAGGGCCGGGTATCTATTACCTGATCCCGCTCATCGACCGCCAGCAAAAGGTCGATACCCGAACGACCACAGTTAACCTCGAACAACAGGAAACTA
>CAYTDJ010000282.1:0-4232 GCA_964436265.1 uncultured Chloracidobacterium sp.
TCAAGACGGCCTTCGCCATACCCGGCGTTAGACAACCGATTGGTGACGATGTAATTGAATAAAGTCTCGCCGGTCGCCCCCGACCTGCTACCATTGGCATAAACGGTTCGAACAGCATCGTATGGAGGATTGCGATCAAAGACGATCGTCCAGTTCAAACTGTCCAACGGTGAACCGTCGCCCCTAATTAGTTGGTATCCAAGTTTGTAAACGCCAAGTCGCCGCCGTTCAGGATTTCCGTCCATGCGATCATAGGCACGAGCGACTATTCGTATTCTTCCCGAGAGCGTAATACGCGAACCGGGCCTTTCGGTTTCAAATTGACGCCAGTTTTCGTCATATAGAGCGACATTTTCTATCGTGGGAGCGATCGAATCGCGGACATTCGGCAGTTCTAGTGCGGCGAGTGCGTTCATCTCACCACCAGTCGGCCCCGCGATCAGGTGTACGTGATTCATCTGGTTCAGCGTTCCGATCGCTTCTCCCGCCGAGAACTTCGTGCCCCTTGGAATCCTGACGCCGTTCAATTTTCCGTCATTTCCCTGAGAAAAAAGGAATCTCGGGTCGCCGAATGGCCGGTTCGAATCGTCACGTCCAAGGCGGATGTGGATATAACCCATTGTTGGCATACGGATCAATTCCCGAAGTGTTCCGAAGTTCTCAACCGAAATCGGATCAAGTATTTTTTCTGATCTGACAAACCTTGCGGTTTCGCCATATGAACCTGCGATGTCGAGGCCGTTATGAAACCAAACCTGAGAACCGTCATCAACTAACTCGCCGCGGATCTCACCGAGAGTTCCGGCAATGTCACGCTTTGCTTCGGGCGGGTCGTAGGGCCAACGCGGCGGCTGAAGTTTGCGAAACTCATCGGCCGAGATCTGTCTTGGAATGGCAGATACTTCCTTTGCAGCGTTCGGAGCCATTTCAAATGCTCTGATAAGACCGTTGTCACTGTCAGCGACAAATAATTGGCCATTCTCGTCAATCGAGAGACCAGACGGCCGATTGAACATTGAAACAAAAGGATTTCCATCCCGAAAGCCGCGTCTGTCATTCGAGATCGTCTCGACAAATGGGAATGGCCGCTTTCCGATCGCACGGATAGCGTTACCGTCGGCGATGTATATCACGCCATCTGCCGAAACTGCGATCGCTGTTGGCCGCACAAAACCAGCTTCACCCGGAAAGCCGTCAATATGGTCGTTGACTCCGCTGCCCGCGAGCGTCCATGCGCTGCCGTCCGGTTCCACCACCCTTATTCTTCGGTTTCCGGCGTCCGCAACTAGAAGCCTCTCACCCCAAAGGATAATGCCAAGAGGTGTATCGAATCGTGGCGACGGTCCGTCGGCAAATCCTTGCGAATTTCCTGCAAGGGTCGTGACCTTGCCGTTCTCGATCAGGCGGATGCGGTCATTGTACGTATCAGACACAAAAATCTTCCCGTCTTTTGATATCGCGACACCTGTCGGCCCGTTAAAAGTGGCATCGGACGATCCACCGTCGCTTGAACCTCGTTGCCCCGACAACCCTGCGACTATCGTTGGTTCGCCATCGAGTTTGTAGATCACATTGCGAGAAGTATCTGAAACGTAAAGAACGCCGTCAGGGCCGAAAGCTATACCGGACGGTGTATCAAAATCGCCGACAACATCCTCGAAAAGCCCACTTTTCGAGAGGGTCGAGACTTTGCCCCGTTCGCCATCCGAAACAAAGATGTCTCCGTTCCTAACAGCAATTCCAAATGGCTCGACCAATCCGGACTCGGTTCCTGCCAAACTTCTGACGGTAATAAAATCGCCTTGAATCGCCGGTGTGCGGCAGCTAATTGCCGTCAACATCAGCAATAAAAATCCGGCGGCGAATAAAGAACGTGAAAAACAGTTTGGCATTGATCAGAAAAGAACGGGCTTCTATGGAAAGTTCTTTGTTTGTTACGGAGTCTCTGTTACCATTTTCCTACACTTTCCAAAAAACCGACAAGGAGGCCTTTCATATGTTTTCACTTCAGGACCTGCTAGGTCAGCAGCAGGGAAACGAAGCTGTCGATTCGATCAGCAATACGGTCGGAGCCGATCCGTCAATGGTCAATACGGCCATTCAATACGCCTTACCCGCGATTCTCGGCGGACTTGCAAACAATGCGGCAGATCCGCAGGGCTCCCAAAGCCTGGACGCGGCGTTGAGCAACGACCACGATGGCAGCATTCTCGGAAATCTTGGCGGCTTGGGCAGCCTTATTTTCGGCGGTCAAGAGGCGACCCCGCCGCCCCGCCAGGCCGATGCCGGCGGGATTCTTGGACACATACTCGGGGGTAATCAGGGTCAAGTCGCTCAAGATGTGAGTAACAGATCGGGACTTCCTGTTGGCCAGATAGCCCAGATCCTGATGATGCTTGCTCCTATTGTTATGGGTTATCTCGGCCAGCAAAAGCGCGAACAAAACGTCGGAGCTGACGGACTTGGTGGCTTGTTGGGCGGTTTGCTAGGTGGCAGCCAGGCACACGCAGAGCCGCAGTCATCCGGAAACGTACTGATGGACATGGCGTCGTCGATGCTTGACAGCGACCGCGACGGAAGTGCCCTCGATGACATTGCCTCGATGGCGATGAATTACATGACCAAGAAGAACTAAAGTGGTACGATCACCAAAGTAGCGGCCGGATGTGGAAATGCTCCGGCCGTTTTTGTTTGGGCCTGAAACATCTTTGCTCGCGCGTCGTATTCACAATCTGATCGATATAATACGGATATCTTATTTGAGTTCAGAGACTTCGAGGAATTAAATGTTAAGAAATAGACCCGCCCGTTATCTTATTGCGTTGTCAATGGTCTTCATTTTCGCGACGACGAACATCGTGTCCGCTCGTCCTTTGGTCCGTAACCCATTCGTCCAGGACGACGAAAAAAAGAAACTGCCGCCGGTCAATTGGATCAGAAGCAGGAATATCGACGTAAAGCACGTTTCGATCGACCTAAGGTTCGACTGGGATAAAGAATATGCATTCGGTTCTACGACCGTCACACTTTCGCCGTTTGCAGCTGCAAACAAAGTCTCGCTCGACGCGGCGGCTATGACGATAAGCAGTGTGACCCTGCTCGACGGTACCGCACTGAAATTCAACTACGAAGGTAAGGCCGACAACGACAACCTCGAAATTTTCCTCGATAAGTTCTACAAACGTGGTGAAGACATATCGGTAAAGATCGAATACAAGACAAATTTCGTCAATACAGCTGAACCCGATCAGGGAATCGGCGGCTTTGGCAAGGGGTTGAGATTCATAAAGCCGACTGCGGACGAGCCGAACAAACCAAAGCAGATCTGGTCGCAGGGAGAAACCGAGTTCAACCGATACTGGTTTCCTTCTTACGATTCGCCGAACGATTTTCGCACAAGTGAATTGCGGGCGACAGTTGCCAAGCCGTACACAGTCGTTTCCAACGGCAAGCTTGTTTCGACGACAGAGAATACGGACGGAACCAGAACATTTTATTGGAAGATGGATACGCCGTACTCCAATTATCTGACCTCGATCGTTGTCGGTGAGTTCACTCCGGTGGAACAAATCTATGACGGGATCCCGATCTTGAATTTCGGCTATACGAATGAAACGAAAGAGGTCGCGGCCACCGTTAAGAACCTGCCGGATATGGTCAAATTCTTTTCTGAGAAGACGGGTGTTAAGTATCCCTATCCAAAATATGCTCAGTCGATGGTCGAAGATTTCGGCGGCGGAATGGAAAACATCTCAGCGACCACGCAGATCGAGGAAATGATACATGATGAAAGGGAACTGATCGACGAAGATTCAGATTCACTCCAGGCACACGAACTTGCTCACCAGTGGTTCGGAGATTATGTTACATGCCGCGATTGGGGCCAGATATGGCTTAACGAGTCGTTCGCTACCTATATGGACGGGCTATATGCCGAACATAGCAAAGGGCATTCGGAATTTCTGTATGGAAATCTGCGCGACTGGCAAAATCAGTATTTTAATACCTGGAATAACGGGAATCGACGGCCGATCGTCACTAAATACTATTCTGACAAAGATGCGATCTTTGATACATACGCTTACCCGCGTGGCGGTGCTGTACTGCATATGCTTCGAAAGCATTTGGGCGACGAGTTGTTCTGGAAGTCACTCAATCATTATTTGACCGCAAACGCACATCAACCGGTATCGACCGAAGAACTTAGGATCGCGATCGAGGAGACTACGGGA
>CAYTDJ010000283.1:0-4206 GCA_964436265.1 uncultured Chloracidobacterium sp.
ACCAGATCGGCCCGGTCTTTCAAGTCGTCAATGAAATATTGGTCGTAGAGCACTGTTCAGAGAAGGCTATATGTCTATTCTATGACACCGAAGCTTTGCTGTCAGTTATGACGAGTGAGGTCGCCTTTGTCAGTACCACCTGCGGTAGCGGGTGGTTTGTCTCGAATGACAAATCTCTCACCCTACTTGATCTACAGGAAATCGTCGCCTTGACCGTATAGTACGTAATCAACCGCGCGATCTAACTGCGGTCTCGTCCAAAGCCACCTTTGACTCCCTTTGTCTGCCCACGGAGAAAGGTCGGAGTCATAAAGTCTTGTCTCGCGAAGCGATCTTGTTGCGTTTGCCTTGAGCGCGTTCAACGTTTGAGAGTCGCTCACCGCTCCCACGAACACAACGACGTGAACATGATTGGTTCGAACATTTGAAGCATAAAGCAGCCAACCGCGTTTAGTGCACGTCTCTTTGATCGCAACTTCAACACACTTTCGTTGTGCCTTACTTAAGATCAGACGTTCGCGTTTGAGTCGCTCTTTGTTTGTCGATGCCCATTTCGGTACGGCCGGAAGAAACCTTGAGCCGTATTCATTGCGATGTCTGCTAGTCGAGCCACGCCGATCGCCGTGAAGCCAAGTCCCATATGTGCGGAAGGTGATGAAGTAAGCAATGGGGAGTTCGGAATAGTTCCACATTTTGAGCGATGGTAAGAGGTTAATGTCTGACAATCAACCACCCGCTACCGCAGGTGGTACTGACCTAGGTTGGCTCGATGATCTGCACCAGATCGGCCCGGTCTTTCAAGTCATCAATGAAATATTGGTCGTAGAGCATCGGTATTGTCGAAGCTAGCCGAACAAACCACGTAACCCAGATCGCTTCACGCACGAGGGCCGTGAAATATCGAAAACTTCGGTCACTTGCTTTGCATCGAATTTGTCGAGCAGTGCTTCTATACCGTTTTTTAGTTTGAAGTCCATCTCGTCTTTGTACAAAGGAATCAATGCGAGAAAATTAATCTCTTTTTCCTCGTTGATCTTGAGACGATGGAAACCTTCGGGAAGCGACAATGGGTAATAAAGCAAAATGCAGCAGAAACCAGTATTCGCAGCATACGGCTCCGGTGGGTCACCATTCGGAATTGTATGCGTAGCCCACATCCATGTGTTGAACTCGTGAGGAAAACGGGCAATCCCTTTGAGCTGACGGATGGGCCAATAGTTATTCTCATCTTCAAACGATCCTTGATCGAGCTTCCAATCGGGAGGCAATAGAGCCACAACCTCCGCATAGCGCGCTTCAGGAAATGGACTATTCATCGGCTTGTCACTCATTCCCGAAGTCACGAGGACGGTGAAGTTTCGATCTTGCGTCGGTGGGACAACATGGACATCGATGTGAACTGTAGGTGAGACGATTTCGTGGAAAACACCGCTCACGCCGCCTAGCCATTTAGTAACATGTGCGTCGATCTCCTCAATAGAACTTTCTCCGAGGTCTTGGAAGTCTTGATTGAAATCCTCTGTCTTGTAGCGATAGATTCTTGACCCACCTTCAGAATATTCGTCGTTCATAGGTTTCTATAATTTTAATACCGCAATTGTTGCGCCGTTGCCGCCCTGGTCGGACGATGCGAAGGCGAAGCGTTCGACGAGTTCGTGGTTCTTTAAAAAATGATGTACGAAGTTCTTAAGAGCGCCGGTGCCGAAGCCATGTATGATCCGAACGCGCGGCAGGGAAGCCATGTATGCTTCGTCGATAAAGCGGTCGAGTTCATAATCAGCCTCGGCGGTCGTTTTGCCGATCAGATTCAGTTCCGCTGCGGCGTCGGGTGAGTCGATCGGTTTGGATATGCTCGTCGGCTGGCGCGATGAGCCCTTACTTACGTGGGGGCTACTTACAACTGCAAGTCGCAGATCTGCGATCTTTTCGCGGAGCCGCATTCCGCCGACGAGTACTTCGGCGGTGTCTTTGTCCATCTTTTCGACCGTGCCGACATTGCCGAAGGACGTGATGACTTTCGAACCGACCGAAATAGACTGGACCGCAGGCGTCCCGCCTGCATCGGCTTCGCCATAAGCCGAAACTCCGTCTTCGAGTGTCGAGTTCAATGCACGCGGGGACGCGTGCGTTCCAGTCTGGACTTTTGCCATCACAGCCCGGTTGAGCTCGGCTTTGCGTGCGGAGCGTTCCTTTTCGAGCTTGTTTTTCAACGCCTTGTCTTCGATCGATTCGAGAAAAGCCTTTGATTGTCGGTCGAATGATTCGACAGTTTCGGCCAGCGTTTTCTCAAACTGCTTTTGGCGTTCTTTCTCCTTCTTTATGGCTTCGACCTCGAGACCGGCGTATTTCATCGCTGTCGCCTCACGTTCTTCCTCGAGAGCGATGCGAAGGTCTTCGGCCTGCTTCGTTTCGGTCGAAAGTTTTCGCAAGTAGGCCTCGGCCTGTTGGGCAGAAATATCAAGGTTCTCCCGCGCATTTTCGATGACTTCGTCCTTGATGCCAAAACGTCTGGCGATCTCTATTCCCGACGATGCACCGGCAAGGCCAAGCAGTAAACGGTAAGTCGGCTGCAGGGTTTTCTCGTCAAACTCGACCGAGGCGTTTACTACATTTGGGTCATTTGCCGCGTAGATCTTCAGCCCGCGATAGTGCGTTGAGGCGATGACTTGTGCACCTTGTTTTCGGAAATGATCCACGATCGCCACGCCAAGTGCTGAACCTTCCTCGGGATCGGTGCCGGTCCCGGCTTCGTCAAGCAAAACCAGTGACGGCGGCATGCATTCGCGGATCATCCCTGCGATGTTCGACATATGCGAAGAAAAGGTTGAAAGGTTCGCCGAAAGCGATTGATGATCGCCTATATCCGCCAAAACGGATCGATAAAACGGGATCTTTGCGGCCTTCGCCGGAACAGGTAATCCGGATACTGCCATCAGTGAAAGCAGACCAGCAGTTTTAAGGACGACAGTTTTGCCGCCTGCGTTTGCTCCCGAGATGATCATGACGGAGCGATCACGAGCCAGTGCGAAACTCGACGGCACAATGTCGGAACCGCCTGCGTGAGCGGGCGGCCAGTTCGTTGACTTGTTTTCATCTTTCTGGCCCCCCGCTGACGCTGGGGGTTCTGACATAACTCGCAAGTTCTCTTCCAAAAGAGGATGCCGGGCGTCGGTCAGTTCCAACGAACCATCGTCGGAAATGTCGGGCACGATCGCGTTGAATCTGCGTGCGAATTCGACCTTAGCCTTGATGAAATCGAGTTCGGCGACTGCGTCAACGGCTGCTTCTATTGCAGGTAACTGTTCGCGAAGCGACTCGGTCAACTCAAACAATATTCGGGCGACCTCGCGTTCTTCCTTGCCCTTTAGATTTTGGAGTTCGTTGTTCGCCTCGATCGCGTCCAGAGGTTCGACAAACACGGTCGCACCGCTCGATGAAAATCCATGAGCAACGCCGCCGACCTTTCCTCGAAAATCTGCTTTCACAGGTATCACAAATCGGTCGTTTCTCATCGTGACGATCTGATCCTGTATTGCGTCGCCTGCGGAACGCATGACAGATTCGAGCGATTTCGTAAGCCGCCCTCTTTGATTCGTTATCTCACGCCGAATTGCTGCAAGTTCAGGCGACGCAGAATCGTCGATCTCGCCGCCTGCAAGTACCTTTTTGTTGATCTTTTCGATGGTCGCAAGAAGTGCGGGCGGAATGTTTTCCACTATAGACCAAATGCCCGGCGCAATTTCCTTTTCGGGCTGCACAAGAGAACGCGCAAACAAAGCCTGATTGCAGACACGCGTGATCTCAAGAAGTAAATTCGGTTCTAGCGTCGCGTTCTTGATCTTCAATATCGCGACAGCGTCGGTTGGGTCCTGAAGTCCGCTGAACGACCACGACACTTGTTTTTCCTCGTTTAGTAGGATGGTTTCGGAAACGCAAGCGAGAGCTTTCTCGAGTTCGGATCTATTCGTGATCGGCCGCAGATCGGCAAACCGCTCCTCTCCCATCGGGGTTTGTGTATTGCGACTGACCAGTTCGAGTAGTCGTTCGTATTCAAGTGTTTCGAGCGAAAAGCTCATAAAAATCTTGCGCGTATTTCCTGTGTCGGCATCATGCACGCGTCTTGCCTTCCAAAAAGGCGATATCGATATTTGGCGAACAGTTTATAAAAGAAGTCGCGGATCGGCCTCGGAACAACTATAAAGACAT
>CAYTDJ010000284.1:0-4203 GCA_964436265.1 uncultured Chloracidobacterium sp.
TTCTCCGAATTTGTGTGAGTACGAGGGTGAGCGAGAATAGTAGCTTAGTCTTTATCTGCGGTCAAGATAATCTGTGATCGGAGGCTCCGTTTTCAAATATCAGTGGCTTAACCATCTGCGGTTATCGTAGTTTGCTCCCGTTTTCGCCTAGGGGCTGGCAGTTCGATCATGAAACTGCATTTTACGGTCAAAGGGCCGGCTAAATGGCGAACCCGACATAACTGATCATGGAATTTGCTATCATTGAGCATCTCTTTTAATTTTAAGGAAATGCGCAAATTGCCGGTTAAATTTGGGATCTGCCTAACGGTTGCCGCCATAATGGTCTTGTTGACTGCGATCGCATCATCTGCGCAGCCGAAGGAACCAATAAAACCGGCCGGTAAGACCATCTATCGTGATTCAGACGGCAACATCATCTCGAACAACGAATTCGTCGATATCCGAATGGCAAACTTCCATTACCCGGACGCTACGGTGATGAAGACGCTTGACGACGGGACCGTCGAATTCAGGCTTCAAAAGATACCTCAGGAGGGAATGACAGCGCCGGAATTCAAGGTTGCGGTGATAGACCGGCCAAATGTAACGCTATCGTCATTACGCGGAAAGGTCGTCGTGCTGAATTTCTGGTTCATCGGCTGTCCTGTCTGCCGTGCCTTAAAGCCGCAACTGAACGAGTTCAAAGCGCGGTTTGATGGAAATGATGACGTAGTTTTTCTTGCAATGGCACCTGACCGTGAAAACGACGTGAGGCAGTATCTCAAGAAAGAACCGTTTGATTACATTCAGGCTACGGACGCGAACCCGGCGCTTGCGATGTTCAAATTCGGCGGGTATCCGAAGAATGTCGTGATATCGAAGACAGGCGAGATCGTTTACTGGCGAAGTACCATCAAGGCTTGGGATAAATTCGAGTCGGTGATTCGTTCGGCTCTTTTAAAGGAATAATAATCGGACCATTCAAAGACTCAATGAAGGTATCGGGTCAAAATATACGAATTGTCAATCTGCTCATTCTGACGATCGCGTTGTCTCTCCCGGCCCACTCACAGACTTTCGAGAACGGTTTTTATCGTTTGACCAACAAATGGATCGGTGATGGCAAGTCGCTGGATGTGATCAACGACGGCACAAACAACAAACTGCAATTGGCCGAGTCCAAGGGCGTCACGGGTCAATGGTGGAAACTTACGCCCGTCGGTAACGGCTACTATCGGCTTACGACCCAGTGGCTGGGTACAGACAGGTCGCTCGATGTCGTGAATGACGGCATAAATAACAAATTGCAACTTGCCGCATCGGGCAATGCCTCGGGACAATTTTGGAAAGTAACCGCGGCTGGCGGCGGTTATTTTCGTTTGACGACAAAGTGGCTTGGCGACGAACGATCGCTGGATGTGGTAAACGACGGGCAGAGAAACAAAATACAACTCGCTGAAACTGCTGAAGTTACCGGGCAATATTGGAAGATCGAACCGGCCTCGGGAGGGTCAGGGACGATCGAAAGTAGTATTCGTCCGATCAGCGAGTTTAAGAGATTGTCGTATCACGGATTTACCGTAAACGTAAACCCCGACCTCATCGGTAAGCCCGAGTCACGGGAAGCTCTCGACCTTCTTTCCGATGAGCTTCTGCAGATGACAAGACTATTTACTACCGCGCAGCTTGGCCGATTAAGAAATGTGCCTGTCTGGGTACAGTATAAACTCGTAAAAAACGGGGCTCTATGGTATCACCGGTCAAAGGGCTGGCTCGTAGAAAATGGTTACCCACCGGAACTGGAAAAATCGGTTGAGATCAGTAACATCAAGAACTTTTTTGACGAGAGGAATACGCAGCCTTACGCCGTACTGCACGAATTCGCCCACGCCTACCATGACCTTTATCTTTCCGAAATGGAGTCGAAGATAATGGATGCCTATAAAGCAGCGGTCAAAAGCGGAAAATATGAAAAGGTCCGGCATTTGAACGGCGGAATCGTTCGGCATTATGCGCTTACGAATGAGATCGAATATTTTGCGGAGCTGACCGAGGCATATTTTGGGAAGAACGACTTTTATCCGTTCACGAGAAAGGACCTGGAAGAGTTCGATCCGATCGGGTTTGAAATGGTTCGCGAAGCGTGGAAATGAGGGCCGAAGCTTCTGTTGTCGGATAAAATGCCTGCAGAACAGAAATGTCCGATCTGTTTAACTGACGTGACACCGTCGGCCCGTTATCCTAAATACCTTTGTTCTGCATGCTGGTCGCGAGCGGTAGACGAAAACGGCCGCAGTCTTAGTTTCGGATACTCTCCGAATGTTGGTTATTGCGTGTGGTACGAGGACAACAAGGAACCTCGTGAGACGGGCATTTGTTTTATCGATGGCGTCAGGTGTTGGGCGGGTGAGGACTATTGGGGCGGTTCGGTCGTAGCATATCCGTATGACGGTGAAAAATAAACAGAATTCTCCACTGGTTTCGATAATTATGGGAAGCAAGAGCGACTGGCCGACGATGGAGCAAGCGTCGCTTGTGCTGGATGAATTCGGCGTACCCCACGAATCGAAGATAGTCTCTGCCCACCGCACGCCGGATCTGCTTTTCGAGTTCGCAAAGTCCGCTGAAGAACGCGGAATCGAAGTGATAATAGCCGGTGCCGGAGGGGCGGCTCACCTGCCGGGAATGTGCGCCTCTCAAACGGTTTTGCCTGTACTCGGTGTGCCTGTGGAAAGCAAGGCACTCAAAGGACTGGATTCTCTGCTTTCGATCGCTCAGATGCCCGCAGGTGTCCCAGTCGGCACGCTTGCGATCGGCCAGGCAGGTGCAAAGAACGCTGCCTTGTTAGCAGTATCGATACTCGCAACCTCAAGGTCTGATCTTCGGAAAAAGCTCCAAGCATTCAGGTCAAAGCAAACAAAGGCCGTACTCAGAACAAAAATTCCCTGAAATGAAAGTTCCCGAGATCATTAAGGAACTCGAAACGCTCGGCTCACCTGAGAACGTTGCCGGAATGGCTCGATTTGGGATCATCGCCGGGAAGGCATTTGGTGTCCCGACACCGGTTTTAAAGAGATTTGCAAAAGAGGTCAAGAAGCAGGCGAAAGATCGGCATCTGCTGGCGCAAGAGCTTTGGGAAACCGGCAATTATGACGCACGAGCTGTTGCTTTCCTGATCGACGATCCAAAACAAGTTTCGCCTGAACAAATGGATGCGTGGGCCAAAGATTTCGATAATTGGGCAACGGTTGACGGGACGTGTTGTTATCTCTTCTGTAGAACGCCGTTTGCATATGATAGGGCAATTGAGTGGGCAGGAAGAAAGCCTGAGTTCGTTAAACGTGCGGGTTTCTCGCTAATGGCGTATTTGACTGTGCACGACAAAAAGGCTGGTGACGAAAAGCTTGCGGCGTTTCTACCGGTTATCGAACACAACTGTGACGACGACCGTAATTTCGTTAAGAAAGCTGTTAATTGGGCGTTGCGACAAGTCGGCAAACGGAGCCTTTATCTTAACGGTCTCGCGATCGAAACAGCAGATCGGATCAAACTTCAAGGTACCAGATCAGCCCGCTGGATCGCCGCAGATGCCATTCGTGAACTCAAGAGCGAAAAAGTTATCGAGCGGCTTCGGAAGAAGTGAATGATTAGGAGTGTTTAAACTTGTTGACAGCGGTCGACGACATCGATTATTCTGATCGGTAGCCGTTTTCTCCCGTTTATCTCACCTTGCGAGGCCAACCTGATGAATTCTATCAAGTGCAGAAATTGCGGCCTTTCCAACTTTGCAGTCGAAAACGAGTGCCGCCGGTGCGGTTCCGCACTTTACGGGAGCGGAGGGCGGATCGCCGCAAAGGAGAAGCGTCCACGACGGTTTTCGGTCATTTCGCTTGTAATTTACGCAGCGCTGGCACTTGGCGGGTATTACCTTTATCAGAGCCTTCTCAAGTCGGTGAACGAGGTAAACGCAAACGATGCGTATCGTGTCGGCACCCAACCGCCGCAAAAACCGCAGCAAGCCGGACTCTCGCGAACTGAATATGACCGTCAGCGGTCTTCCCAAGTGGGAAATGCACTGAAGGAAAATCCGTCCTTTGCCGCGCAAAAACAGCACGACGCGGATACGCAAAGGGCGATGCAGCAGGCTTCGAACAGCCAGCAATGATCTTTGTCCAAAATCTGCCGCAGATTCGCAGTCGATCCTGTCTGTGCTAATCTGTG
>CAYTDJ010000285.1:0-4202 GCA_964436265.1 uncultured Chloracidobacterium sp.
ACGATCCCCGCATCGGAAACTACCTGCAGGAAATCGTTATGCGCCTGTTCGACGCGTTCGAGGCCGCTGTTCACGTCAAATTTTCCGTAAGCGGTCCCAAATGCTCCCAACCCGACGCCGAAGGGCATCGAATCGCCGATCACCTTTAACGTAACGCTCCAGATATGCGCTCGATTCGCATTCGTCCCGGCTGCCTCGGCTTGGTCGGTACTTATACGCGTCAACGAGCTTTCGCCTCCGACAAAGTAGGAACCGGCGATGACCACAAGAACCAGCCCGACCGCGAGAGCGGGTTTGACGAACGCCTTCCCTCTCCCCTCGGACCTATTCGTTATCAGAAGCAGAAAGATGATCTCGACGAGAAATGCGACAAGCCCGCCGCGGGAACCGCTGACGATCAGGGCGACGCCCATGAGCGAGATAGCGGTGATATAAAGCAGCCGCTTGTCCTTTGATACCGCACCCGTGAAAAGTAAGCCTAAGGGAAGCGCGATCGCGAGTTCGATCCATGCCGCAAAATGATTGCGGTTAACGAAGGAGCCGAACGGATTTGCTCCCGGCCGGCCGTAGATCCCAAATATCTTGTCGGGACTCAAAACGGACTGGAGTATAGCAAAGAAGGCGTAACCGAAACCGAAAACGCTAAGGAAGATGGTCAGCTTGCGCAGCCTGTTCGCCGAATCGATACGCGTCAATGCCGCAGCAAAGAAGATAAGCAGGGCGACGAAATGTATGGCCGATATTTCGGTCGCGAACGGCTCGATCGAGATCGTTCTCGGGATGCCGCTCACACCGGCGGCCTCATTAAGCGTTCCGAACGGGATCACCTGGACAAAGCCGTAAACGGCAGCCCCGACAAGCGGAAGCTGAAGCACGCTGGAATTGAACCGGATGACCCCCGACCGCATACAGTCGACCGCCCACATGACCAGCATCAGGGCGATCATTATGTAAACGACCGTTAGAACAGATTGATGGACCGCACCGTAAACCAATGTGGAAACGGCGATCAAAAGGAATATCAGGAGGTAACCGATGCGATCGAAGATAGAGGAAGTGTTCATTATTTCGAACCAGCCTCCAAGATCGTGAAGTCGTCGATCCAAAAGATGCCGGAGATCGGACATTCCGGGCCGCAAGCCTCGCGGCCGGTCCTTATGCGAATGCCGTCCGTGTCTTTCGGAACTTCGATATCGATGGCGAATTGCCGCCAATCGTTAGTACCGGCCGGGAACGGTTCGGAAACGGCGATCACTTTGTCGTCTTGGCCGCTCAATACCTCGATCAAAGGCATACTGCCGCTGCGGAGATTTTCGGTCCTCAGCCAAAACTCAATTCTCTGGCGAGAGCCGGGGCGGACGCCGACGACCTGATCGAACACAACGAATATGGGTTTCACCAGCGTTCGAAAATTGACGCGAAGACTTCGCTTGCCGCCGTGAGCCACCGCCGAGTCGATCCCGATGTCCACCTTGTTGTCGGGCCGATTAATTGTCCAATCAAAAATGTGCTGGCCCTTGTCTCTCAAGCCCGATTCGAAATCTCCGTTGGTAAAGACGCCCGGCCGGACATTCTTGTCAATGCCGCTCTGCCGCGCGAATTCGATAGCTCCGGAATACGAACGCTGGAGGAACAGTTTCTTTGCCGCGTTTTCTGCTGCCTTGTTGAATTTGCCCTTTTCTTCCTCGCTAAGTGTGTTCCATACTCGGATCGCATCTTCGGCACGATCCATATTCGAGTAAAAGGTCACGAGCCCGGCCTTGACGTCGGGCCGGTCGTTGGAAAATTGTTCGATCATTTGCGGGTCGCTGCCGAAATAATTCCACGCGATCGTAAAAACCTGTCCTCGGTACAGATTGCTGTGCTCGGCAGCCTTTTTCAGCGGACCGACCGCCTCGTCAGTCCGCGAACGGCGGAGGTAAAAGTTGCCGAGCTGCCAATTGGGAAGAGTGTATTCAGGCGCGAGTTCGACGGCCCGCTTAAATGCACGCTCGGCACGATCGTTGTCTCCGGCCTGCTCGAGCGAGCGGCCAAGCTCGCTCCACCACCGCGGCTGATACGGCGACAGCCGGACTGAATCGGTGATCTGTGCGACGGATGCCGCGGAAGATTCCCCGCTTAGATCGGAGCGGAGCACCGCGCCGAGGATCCAGCGTGAACGCGGATCTGACGGTGCCAGATCGATCGCAGCCTTGGCAATGTCAGCCGCACCTTCTTCACCCGGCGAGGTCAGTTCGCCGATCATGTCGCCGATCTGCCATCGAACCGAAAACCAAGCAAAGATCAACGCGAATAGGACAGTCAAGACTGCGACTGCCCTAGCTGCGTTTCTGCTGATTCGAATTTCTTTGATCAGAACCGGGAAAATATCCTGCGTTGTCTATTCGTAGAATCGAGCTATCGATTCGACCACATATTCAAGTTGTTCGGGACGCAATTCGGGATAGATCGGTAGCGCTAGCGTTTCACGCGACGCCTTTTCGGATTCGGGGAGATCGCCCTCTTTGTAACCGACGTATTCGAAACACTCCTGCATATGCAGCGATACCGGATAATAGATGTCGGTACCGATCCCCTTTTCGGTGAGAAAGGCCCTCAGTTCATCTCGCTTTCCGGGAACCCTTACCACAAACTGGTTATAAATGTGACGCACATTTTCGCGCTCGTAGGGCAAGCCCACCTGTTCGGTCAAACCGGCGTCGGTAAACAATTCGCGATAGAGGTCGGCGTTAGCTTTACGCTTGTTAGACCACGAGTCAAGATAAGGTAATTTCACGCGCAGGACCGCTCCCTGAAATCCATCCAAGCGTGAATTCAATCCAACCCACTTGTGATAGTAACGTTCCTTCGACCCGTGAACACGAAGCGCAAATAGCCTCTCTGCAAGTTCGTCGTCGTCGGTCGTCATAAACCCGCCGTCGCCCATTCCGCCGAGGTTCTTTGACGGATAAAAGGAGAAGCAACCGATCTCGCTCATCGCTCCGGCCCGAACACCATTTTCCTCTGCGCCGATCGCTTGCGCGGCGTCCTCAACAAGTGGAATACCGTGTTTAGCGGCGACTTTCCTAAGCTCTGCCATGTCGGCGCACTGTCCGTAAAGATGGACCGGCTGGATCGCTTTGGTTCGCTCCGTGATCTTTGATTCGATCTGCGCGACGTCAAGGTTATAGGTGAGCGGGTCGATGTCAACGAATACGGGCGTCGCTCCTAGCCGAGTGATCGCGCTTACAGTCGCAAAGAAGCTGTATGGCGTTGTGATGACCTCGTCGCCTGCCTTAACGTCAAGGGCCATCAAAGCAAGGAGCAACGCATCGCTACCGGATGCACATCCGATCGCATATTTAGTACCGCAATAGGCAGCTAACTCATCTTCAAGTGCTTTGACCTCGCCGCCGAGTATAAAGGCGTTTGTGTCGAGCACTCGGCCGAGCGCCGCTTCGATCTCAGGGCGCAATAGCTGATTTTGTTCGGTCAGATCGAGTAAAGGAACACGCATCATTAACTACCGAGAACACCTGGAATTCTATGATCTCTTCGCTGTGACCTCGGTGTTCTCTGTGGTCAATACTAACCGAACGACAGAGGATTTGCATTTTGGTGGTTTCTTTTTTAGCCTCGTTTCAAATGATCGCAGACAAAAAGAAACGAACCGCCGAAATAATCAAACGGCTGAAAAAGGCCTATCCCGATGCCCATTGCGCGTTAAACCACACGACCGCTTTCGAACTGCTGATCGCCACAATACTGTCCGCCCAATGCACTGACGAGCGTGTGAACATCGTGACAGCCGACCTGTTTCGCAAGTACCGCGGACCAAAGGATTTTATTGAAGTTTCACAGGCTGAACTTGAGAAGGACATTCACTCAACGGGTTTCTTTCGAAACAAGGCAAAGAACATCAAGGCCGCAAGCCAAAGGCTTGTTGAGGTTTACGGCGGCGAGATACCGCAAACGATGGAAGAGATATTGACGCTCGGCGGTGTGGCTCGGAAAACGGCAAACGTCGTGCTTGGAAACGCCTTTGGCATCGCGAGCGGCGTTGTGGTCGACACTCATGTCGGCCGACTCTCACAGAGACTCGGGCTATCTGAACAAAAGACCGCTGAAAAGATCGAACAGGATCTTCAAGCCCTCGTCCCAAAAAAGGACTGGGTGATGTTCTCCCATTGGCTGATATATCACGGAAGGCAGGTTTGTAATGC
>CAYTDJ010000286.1:0-4189 GCA_964436265.1 uncultured Chloracidobacterium sp.
ATCTTCGGTTCCCGCTTCTTTCGGCCAGTAATCATCCGGGAATGTCATTTCTTCATATCCTGCGTTTACGCTGAAATCGAGAATGTCCCATTGCGCGAGCCGAAGATGTTCGACCAGCTCCCATGCCGTATGCGGCGAGTTTTCGATCCGCGTGTTCATATGCTCGATAGGAAAACCGCGAAGAGCCGTCTCCAGATCGATATGAGCAAACTTGCCCTCGAGCAATTCCAGCAAGTGACTGCGTAACTCGGTTTCCATTTTTCCTCCTATCGCGGAGCGCGCTTCGCCTTCTTATCAAAAAGATCTAGTTCAAACCCTTGCGTTTCGCGCAGCCGACGTAAAAACTCCTTTCGGCTTATCTCGATCGCGCCGAGTGTTTTCATGTGGGGCGTCATCACCTGTGCATCCAGCCACGTCGAGCCGCGTTTTTTAAGGTGATCGATAAGAAAAAGCAGAGCGAGTTTCGACGCGTTCGGCAGTTTGAAAAACATCGACTCGCCGCAGAAAACCCCGCCGGCGTCCACGCCGTAAAGGCCGCCGACAAGCGCGCCTTCGGCGTCCCATGCCTCCACGCTGTGAGCAATTCCTTCTTTATGGAGTTTTGTGTACTTTTCGACAAAATCGCTCGTTATCCAAGTTCCTTTTTGTCCGGATCGGGGTGCTTTAGAGCATTCTTCGATCACCTCGCCAAACGCCTTGTCGATGGTAAAGGTAAACAGTTCCCGCCGCCGTTCCTTTTCAAGGCTGCGGGGAACGTGCAGATCTTTGAACCTCAAAATCGCGCGCTTTTCAGGGCAATACCACGGGAGCGGCATGCCGTCTATGTGCCATGGAAAGATGCCTTTTCGATACGCGTCCCTTAGGTTCTCAAGCGAAAGTTCGTCGCCAAAAGAAACTACGTCGCGTGCGTGGTAGAAGTAATCATCGAAAAGGACCCATTCCGGAAATTCGTAAGTGTGAGGATCAGGAAAGCCGGAGGCCATAAAAGTGTTTTACCACAGAGTTCACAGAGTGCGCAGAGAACACATGGAAAAACCAAAGTTTTTCTCTGTGTTCTCGGTGGCCTCTGTGGTAGATAAAGATTAAACGACCTTCAGCTTCCATTTCCCGCGTTTGAACAGCAGTGCCGCCGTAACCGCAAGCAGCGAGAACGCAAGCGTGATAGCCCAAAAGACGCCTTGCGGTCCCCAGCCGATACGGTCAGCCAGGACGTACGCCAGAGGTATCTCGAACATCCAGAAGATAAAGAAGTTCAGATACGTCGGCGTCCATGTGTCACCCGCTCCGTTGAACGAACTTTCCATTACCATTCCAAGACCGTAGAACGCATAACCGTAGCCGACTATCCGAAGACAATCGCGCCCGAATTGCGACACATGCGGATCGGTCGTGAAAATGCTGATCACGGCGTCAGAAAACAGGACGAAGAAAAGGCCCGCCACACCGAGCAAGGCTGCGTTGATCCCGCCCGCCATCCAGACCGACCTTTCAGCCCGCTCCGGCTGTCCGGCACCCAGGTTTTGGCCGACGAGCGTTGCCGCCGCATTCGCCAAACCTACGGCCGGCAATATGACGAAGATAATGACGCGAAGACCGATCTGATAACCTGCGATAGCGATGCTGCCAAAACCGGCGACGATCATCACCAACCCTGTCCAGCTCGCCGTCGCGATCAGGAACTGAAGCACGCCGGTCGCAGAAAGCGAGATTATGCTCCACAGCAGTTTCGGGTCGAACGTCCAGTGTTCGCGTGAAACTTCCAGACGGCCCTTCTTCCTGCCGAACAATGCCCACGCCGCAAAGATCACGCCCGTTCCACGGCCGCAAACGGTCGCCACCGCCGCACCCGTAACTCCAAGTTCGGGAAACGGGCCAATGCCGAAGATGAACAGCGGACAAAAGATGATGTTCAGGCCGTTAGCGATCACAAGCACTCGAAACGCGATCGCCGCGTCGCCTGCACCTCGGAAAATACCGTTGAGCAGAAACAGAAATACGATCACGATGTTTGTGCCGAGCATTATCCGCATGAACGGTGTTCCCATCTCGATCACGTGCGGCTCGGCACCGAGAATGTGAAAGATATTCGGCGCAAAGATCACTCCCGCCAAACCCATCACGATCGACACTATCACACCGAGATAAACCACGTGCGTTGCTGTACGCGCTGCCCCGTCGAGATCGCGTTCGCCGAACCGCCTCGCAACCGTTGCCGTCGCCCCGATGCTCAAACCGACACCTACAGCGTAAACAAGCGCAAGTACAGATTCGGTAAGCCCGACGACAGCGATCGATTCCGCGCCGAGTTTCGACACGAAGAACGTATCGACGATCGCAAACAGCGATTCCATCGACATCTCGAGGATCATCGGTATCGCAAGGATTATCAGAGCCGCAAAGATCGAACCCTTTGTAAAATCACGCGACGTGCCGACGAACGCCTCTTTCAAAACCGAAAAAACCGAATTATTCTCCGTCATCGAAGACGGTATATTACCTTCGAAAGACATATAAACCCCAATAAAATATTAAAAACGAGCGCAGGGTCGCGCCTGGACAGTTCGATCTCGGCCGCCTCAGAGCGGCTTAACGAACACGAAAGAGCGGCTTAATTAGACAAGTTCTATACGCATGATTCTCACGACCTTACCACAAACCGGCATCGGAAGTGAACCTTTACGGTTCAGGATTTTGAAAAGTTCAAATTTATTTCGAACGGCTAAAAACCATTCGTTAACACTGTGCATCACAGATGAATGCCGAAGTATTTCCGGCGTACAAGCTATTACACGCGAAAAAGGACGAGGAATATGATCAAACAAATTCGCGGCAGTACCATCTGATAACTGACTCGTGAAGACTTCTACAATATCATTTCACCGTACCGGCGAAGGGATAGTGATCGACATCGGGACGGGCGACGGCCGTTTTGTGTCCGCGGCAGCGAAAGCAAACCCGAACAAGTTCTTCATCGGGGTGGACGCGAACGTGAAACCGCTCGAGAAACCGTCGATGAAGGCGACGAGGAAGCCGGCTAAGGGCGGGTTGCCGAACGCGATGTTCGTGCAGGCCGCTGTCGAAGAACTCCCCGAAGAATTTGACGGCGTAGCCGATGAGATACACATCCACTTTCCGTGGGGCAGTCTTCTGCGCGCGGTGGCAGCCGGCGATACGGAAATTCTTACATCGCTGCGCCGAATAGCGTCAAACAAATGCCTTCTCGAGATAGTGATCGGCGTCGATTCGGAGCGAGATCGTTCTGAACTCGACCGCCTAGGCGTTCCCGAAATGACGTCAGATCATTTCGACAGAGTATTGGTCCCAAGATACACAAAATGCGGATTTCAACACATCGAATGGCGGGAGCTCAAACCTGATGAATGGCGGAAGTTCGAAACGACCTGGGCAAGGAAATTGAGCGGAAACGAGTCAAGAAAGGTCTTCTACTTTTCGTTCGAGGCTATTTAACAAAATATCCAGGCCGGTACTTTATCTTTAATCCGGGATGCGAAGGGATCTCGACGCGAAGTGTTCGCCATTTGCTTTCACCGGTTTCGTCATCCGGGCTGAAGCCGAGGCTGTAAACCGTACCTACGTCTTTAAGAACCCTGTCATATACCGTACTAAGGTCGTCGATCTTTTTAGCGTAATACATATTGCCGGCGCTTTGATCGGCCAGGTAATTAAGCGTCAATCGCGCGTCGGCGTAAACCTTTTTCGCTCCGGGGTCCTTCCCCTCTGTATCAAGATATATAGGGAAGATTGCAGCGGAACTTCTCTGAACGCGTTCTACCAGGTCGGCAAAGCCGATACGCGAACCGATCCTTGAGTAATAGGTCAGCGAATTGTCGGCGCCGTCCGACATCAGAACGATAGCCTTTCGCCTGCCTTTATCAGAATTCTTGTCGAGCATGTCCAGGCCGAACTTCAAGGCATCCCAGATCCTCGACGCCCCGCGGCCCTCGATCTTCTTTATCCTTTCCAGGAGAACGTCTTTGTTAGATTCCAGTTCCGAGACCACGGCCTGCGTGTCATGAAAAGAGACTACGGCAACACGGTCGTTGGGCCGTTTCATTTCCACAAAACGCTTCGTCGTCTTGCGGATCAACCCGACCTGGTCCGCGGTCGATCCGGAAAGATCGAGCAGCAGAACTATATCGAAGGGCGTCTCGGCCTTTGAGAACGAAAG
>CAYTDJ010000287.1:0-4187 GCA_964436265.1 uncultured Chloracidobacterium sp.
GCTTCAGTTTTGCAGCCATTCCGAGTTCGGTCGTGCACACCGGTGTGTAATCTTTTGGATGCGAAAAAAGAACACCCCAACTGTCTCCAAGCCATTCATGGAAACGGATCGTTCCCTCAGTTGTTTGCGCTGTGAAATCCGGCGCTTCATCGCCTAATCTGATCGACATAACCTACCTCCGTCTTTTTTTCGATTATAGCACAAGTGTTTATTCGTCCGATTCATTCGTCGGCTTGTCCGGGTCGATGCTCTTTCGGACCCGCAACAGCCCTATCTTCTTTTCGTCGGCCAGCCTGACCTCTATCTCCAGTCCTCGTATCGCAAGGACCTCTCCGACTTTGGGGATATGGCCGGCCTTGCTTGTGACCATCCCCGCGATCGTAGTGTAATCGTCGTCTTCCAGCTCGATATCGAACAGCCGTTCGATCTTGTCTATCTCCGTCGAACCAAGAACATCAAAATAGCCATCCTCGCCCTCGATTATCTCGATTATCTCTTCGTCTTCGGTGTCTTCGTCCTCTATCTCGCCTACGATCTCTTCGATAAGGTCTTCAACGGTAACGATGCCTGCGACGCCGCCGTACTCGTCTACAACGATGGCAAGTTGTATGTGGTTGACCTGCATCGTTTTTAAGAGTTCGGCGGCCGTTTTCGTCTCAGGCACAAAAAAGGCATCGCGAAGCAAGGGCGATATTGGCTCGTCTTCTCTTCCGCCCTCCGCCCAAACCTGAAGCAAATCGCGGACATATATCGTGCCTTCGATGTTGTCAATATTCTCGCGATAGACAGGAAGTCGAGAGTATTTCTCGGCGATGATAAGATCGCGGACGGAACCGATCGTCGAATCTACCGGGACCGCGCAGATCTCAGTCCTTGGCGTCATTATCTCCCCGGCCCGAGTTTCGGCAAACTCGACCATGGACTCGATCATTTCACGTTCGTCTTCTTCGATTATCCCTTCGGCCTCACCGACCTCGAGCAATGCCTGTATATCTTCGTCGTCGTCCTTTTCGTCGGGTGCGTCCGGAGTGACGGTAGCCTCAAGCCTCTGAGACTGATCTCGAGAACTGAAGAGTGACGCGATCGGCGTCGTGATCCGTGCCGTTATTAGATACAACGGACGCACGATCGGGAGTAGAAACAGAAGAACAGATTCGGCATTGCTCCGAACGATCAGCCGAGGAAGTATTTGACGGAAGAGAACGGTCGCGAGCAGCCCGATCATCAACGCAAAAACCAAAAGCCAGGTCCGATCCTGTGTGTAACGAAGCGTTAAGACCGTGACCAGTACGGTGAAAGTTATGAGAAGAAACTGGATCGCAGACGATAGGCCAAACCTAAAACGCGGACGGTCATCGAGGATCTGGCGGAGAAAAATGTAAGTTTTCCTTTTTCCTGCGTCTTCGGTGTCAGACGAAAGTCGTCGCAAGCTTAGATCGGAGAGATGCGAAAACGCCATATCGACGGTCGCCAAAAAGACGAGGACGACCAGGATCGACACGCAAGCCGCTATCTCAAGTTCCATAATCTAATAAGTCTGAATGGTAGGTTTAGTAACGTTGAAAATCAAATGTTTACAAGGAGAGTTCGGCGGCGGCCGATTCGTCAAGAAACCAGAACAGCTCGCCATCAACCGGATCAACGGACTGAGCGGGAAGTTCCATCGGAATAGCATCGCCTTCGATCACGGACTTAACAGCGCTCGATTTATCTCCTCCGGCAACTAGAAACATTATGTTTCTTGCGTTGTTTATTACGGGAAACGTAAGTGTGTATCGCCATGTATCAAGCTGAGGAACCCAGTTGGCGACTGCGATCTGTTCGGTCTCGCTAAGGGCCCGCGTGTTTGGGAAAAGGGACGCGGTGTGGCCGTCCGGGCCCATTCCAAGCACGATCAGGTCAAACACGATATTCTCGCTGCCATACTCGCTGACGATCGTCGCCGCGTAGTCGTCGGCGACCTCAGCAGGCGATCGCAGTTCGGTTTTCCATCGAAGAACGTTTTGATCTGGGATCGAAAGGGTGCGGAAAAGGCCAACCTCGGCCGTATGAAAATTGCTTTCCTCATCGGCGGACGACACATTTCGTTCATCACCGAAAAAGAAGGAAATCTTATTCCATTCAAGATCGACATTAACGAGCTTTTGATAGAGTGCTTTTGGTGTTGATCCGCCGGAGAGTGCCACTGTCGATCTTCCGCGTTCGCTGATCGACTCAATTGCAATGCGAACAAATTCGGCAGCCGCCTTTGAACTCAGCTCGTCCAGGTCTTTGCAGACTGTCAACTTCATTGTTTCGGCCTTGGCATGTCGATCCGCGGTTCTTCATTTTTCCATTTTCGGCCGTCGCGTGTGAGCAGTTCGTCAGCTTCGATCGGCCCCCAGGTCCCAGAGGCATAGTTTGGAAAATTTCGGGCCGGAATCGCCTGCCAAACATCGAGGATCGGAGTGACGATGCGCCAGCTTGATTCGACCATGTCCGCTCGTTGAAAAAGCGTAGCGTCGCCGATCATGCAGTCAAACAAAAGGCGTTCGTAACCCGTGCTGATCTGTTCACCAAAATGATCGACGTAATTGAAATCCATATCTACCGCACCCATTTTCACGACCGGGCCGGGCATTTTTGCACCAAAATGCAGGGTTATTCCTTCGTCCGGCTGAATGTGTATCTCGATTCGATTCGTCGTAAGGCGTTCGATCGAAGTGTCGCGAAAGAGAACGAAAGGCGCTTTCTTGAACTGGATGACGATGCTGGAGTGTTTGGTGGCCAGTCGCTTTCCTGTTCGGACGTAAAACGGGACGTCAGCCCAACGCCAATTGTCGATAGAAAGTTTCAATGCGGCGTAAGTCTCAGTATTTGATGTTGGTGCAACCTTTTCCTCGGTCCTGTAAGCCGGAACCGATTTCTCGTCTATTGTTCCCGCGTCGTACTGTCCGCGAACCGCACAATGCAGTGCGTCTTCCGGTGAAAACGGTTGTATTGCCTGCAAGATCTTCGCCTGTTCGTCGCGAACCGAATCGGCGTCAAAAGAAACCGGCGGTTCCATTGCAGTCAACGTCACAAGCTGGAAAATGTGATTCGGGATCATGTCCCGTAGAGCTCCGGCCGAATCGTAGTAGCCGCCCCGAAGTTCGACGCCGAGCTTTTCTGCCACGGTGATCTGCACATGATCGATAAAGTTGCGGTTCCAGATAGGCTCAAATATGCTGTTGCCAAATCTGAATACCAACAGATTCTGTACCGTCTCTTTGCCCAGATAGTGGTCGATCCTGTAGATCTGACGTTCGCTTAACAGCTGAAGAAGTTCGGCATTCAGCTGTTTCGCCGAGTCAAGATCGTGCCCGAACGGTTTCTCAAAAATAAACCTTCGCCATTTGCCATCCTCCTCTTTGCCGAGTCCATTCGCAACGATCTTTTCCGTGACGTTTGCGAAAAGATCTGGCGGTATCGCCATATAATAAAAGAAGTTTTCGGGGATCGTATTCGCAGCGCAGACATCGCGAAGCATATCCTTGATATCTGCAAAGAGCTTCTTATCGTCGTTAAAATCGCCGCCGGTGTAGTACGTGCGATCACAAAACCATTTGATCAGTTCGTGGTCGCCATTTGTCCCGGCAAATTCCTTCAAGTTCGCGATCATCTGGTCGCGAAATTCGTCCGAAAGCATTTCCTGACGCCCGACACCAACGATCGCGAAGTTTGACGGCATGTGCCCATCTTTAGCAAGGTTGTATAGTGCCGGAAAGAGTTTGCGTTTCGTAAGATCTCCGGTGGCGCCGAAGATGACCATTACACACGGTTCGGCAGTTTTTTGTGTTTCGGACATTTATGTTGATTTTGCCACAGAGTTAAAAGAGAAAACAGACGGCTTTGCTCAACTTTTCAGACTCAAGCTGAGTTTAGATCTTAAGTTTCTTTCTCAGCAAAAGCTCGAGTTTATTCATTTCGCCGTTGTCTGTTTCGTGATCGTATCCGCAAAGATGCAGAACGCCGTGAAGGATCAGCTGCTTGATCTCGTCATCGAGCGAAAGTTTGTTCTCTTTCGCCTGGCGTTGTGCTTGTTCGACGGAGATCACAATATCGCCAAGAAACGCGTGGCTTCCACCTTCCAGCGGAAGTTCGCCGGCGGCCGTGAAGCCCGCCTGATATGAAGTTTCGAATTCGTCCGGTTCGTGCGGAAACGATAG
>CAYTDJ010000288.1:0-4185 GCA_964436265.1 uncultured Chloracidobacterium sp.
TTTCTGCCGAAAGGCATTACCTGCGCGGCGATCATCGGCGGGGCTGGTTATGCGAAGCAGATCCAAGCACTTAAACAAGGTGTAAATATCCTGATCGCGACACCTGGTCGGCTAATGGATTTCATGGAGCAGGGCATGGTTAGTTTCAAAGACCTTGACACTTTGGTCCTTGACGAAGCTGACCGGATGCTCGATATGGGATTTTTGCCTGCGATCCGCAGGATCGTCAAAGCGATCCCGGAAAAACGGCAAACACTGTTTTTCTCGGCAACTATGGCGGGTGAAATAGAGCAGATCGCAATGTCGATAGTTAAAGAGCCGACCTTCATCGAGGTTTCAAAACGCGGGACCGCGGCGGTAACCGTCGATCAAAAAGCCTATCCCGTAGCGCAGCAGCACAAGCTGCCGCTGTTGCTGGAACTGCTTGAAAAAGAAGACTTTGAGCGTGTATTGGTGTTCACACGGACCAAGCGCGGAGCCGACCGGATCGCCCATATCCTCGAAAAACGCGACCACCGTTCGAACCGGATCCACGGCGACAGGTCACAGTCGCAGAGGGAATCGGCACTCAGGAATTTCAAGGCCGGCAAGACCCGTATCCTGGTGGCCACAGATGTGGCAGCCCGAGGTATCGACATAGATTCGGTCTCACATGTGATAAACTATGATATTCCGGTCGTCCCAGAGGACTACGTCCACAGGATCGGACGAACGGGAAGGGCGGGCAACACAGGGCGCGCGATAACGCTATTCACGACGGCTGAAGAGCATTCGATGAAGGCGATCGAGAGGCTAACCGGTCAATCGGTAGAGCGAGTGTTATTGCCCGATTTTGGAGGCGTGATGTCAGCACCGGTCAAACCGGCCGTGGCTGGACGTCAACCGGCAAGGTCGTTTCGTTCATTTGGCGGACGCCGCCGCCGGTAAATGTGAGGACGAATAAACATGGCTATCAAAGTTGAAAAATATGCAGTAGGCGACAAGCTGCCGATGATGTGTTCGGCATGCGATTCTGATCAGGATCACACTGTTCAGACCGTCACGAAACTTGGAAAGATCACCTCGGCTGTATGCGACGTATGTCAAACTTCCAGCACTTTCAAGAGCGGCGTCAAGACGTCGGTCGCAGTAGGCAAGGGTAAGGCGGCTACTCCATATGACCGGACCCGCAAATACAAGAAAGGACAGGCCATGATGCACGACAAGTTCGGCCACGGCGAGGTAACGGCAGTTCTTGAACCGCAAAAGATCGACGTTCTCTTTGGAGACACGACACGGCGCTTGATACACGCACAGGAATAACAAAAAGCGGCTCGCCAATTGGCGAGCCGCTTTTTTGCCTACATTCGGCCTTCCGAACCGAATTTTGTGGAAAAACTCTACTTACGTCGTAACAGAAATCCGATAACGAGGCCGATCGCCGCTGAGATCAGGATGGTCTGACCAGGCTTCTGCCGTGCGTATTCTTTCGCATCCTCAATGATCTCTTTGGGATCCTTGTTCTGGATCTCCTTGAACTTGTCACCCGCCCACGCCATTTTTTCCTCGGCGAATACCTTTGCCTTGTCGGCTGCGTCCTGAAACTTCTGTCCGTATTCCTGTGCCTGCATCTTCAGATCTCCTAAAAATTCGTCGTCGAGCCGTTCCTCCGGAACCACAGGAACCAGGCTCTGCTCCAATTCCTTTTCCGCTTTCTTAACTTCTGCTTCAAATTCCGACATTGTCACATTCCCTCCCCGAAATTTTTGACCGCCGTTTACCTTCCGAGCGTCCTTGGCTGTCTCTGATGAATTTCTCTCTTATTGAGTTGTAACGATTTTCTTGAAAATTAGTTCCGATAACATTCGAATCTGTTGATACACAAAAGGCGAATAAAACGCGTGAACAACTTGAGGCCGGTTATCGTTCATTTGAAATGAGTACCGGTCTTCCGGCGGCGGAAGTTAAATTTCTTGGAATATTGGTTTTCTGCTTGACACATTCGCAAACCAAGTGTAATTCTTAGAAATTCAAAAGTGAGTAAGCACTTACTTAACAACATGGAAGGTAAAGAAAATCACGAACTTTTCGCCTGTGACCACTCCGCGAGGATGACCGGCGACCGTCGCCGAGAGGTGATCCTTGAAACCGCGTTCAACCTTTTTTCCAAGCGTGGTTTCAGTGGAACGACCACAAAGGACATTGCCCGCTCGGCCGGCGTTTCTGAGGCGACCGTTTTCAAACATTTCTCGACAAAAGATGAGCTGTACGCGGCTTTGCTCGACGTAAAGAAGTGTAGTGAAGGGCATCATAGATTTCCTTGGGAGGAAAATGAGTCATTGATCAAAGCAATGAACTCCAATGACGATTACGGTGTCTTTTACAGCTTTGCGATCCGCGCCCTTGATAAACAGCAATCGGATATTTCGTTCATGCGGATGTTGTTTTTCTCTGCTTTGGAAGAACACGAGATGGCGGATCGTTTTTACACGGAATTTGTAGCAAAGATCTACGATTTCCTTGGAGCCTACATAAAGAAGAGGCAAAAAGACGGCGCGTTTCGCAAAGTCGCCCCAAAGATCGTGGTACGGGCATTCTTGGGAATGCTCATACATCATTCACTGAACAATATACTTTGGGACAAAAACCGCCGGGTACTGGATATCAGTAACGAAACGGCGGCAAGGAATTTTGCGGAGATCCTGCTCCGCGGCATCACATTGAAGGCAAGTTGATCTATCTCCGAGACCGGAGGCCCATTAACGATGATGAAGACGCACTTATACATTACATTGGCCGGCACAATGGCTGTAGCCGCTCTATCGGCAGGTTGCGGTTCGAACGCAAATTCGGCGACAAGCTCCAATTCGAACAAAGAGACTGCGACGGTAGACATCACGACCGAAGCGGCAACGATCAAGCCGATCCCGACCTACATCGAGGCGACGGGAAATCTGGCAAGCGATGCCCAGACAGACGTAGCACCGGCGGTTGCCGGCAAGATCGTCGAGGTCAATTTTGATATCGGCAGTTACGTCGGTCAGGGCGACGTTTTGGTCAGACTAGATCCGCGCGACGCGAGCATTCGACTAGAACAGGCGAAAGCCCAGGTCGAACAACAGCGGCAGGGCGTCATCCAGGCGAACGCTAATGCCGAACAGGCATTAGCCAATCTTAGGCAAACGCAGGCCCGTCTTGGCGTTAAAGACGGTGAGACATTCCAGATCAAGGATTTCTCGCAGGTAAAATCGATCACTGCTCAGCTCGAACTGGCGGACAAAGAACTTCGCCGGGCGGAACGGCTTTTGGAAACGGGCGACATTTCAAAGTCGATCTACGATCAGCGCAAATCACAGCGTGATTCCCTGTTGGGACAGCTCGACGAGGCACGTTCAAACGCCGCGATCGCGATCAAGGCGATCGATACTGCACGGGCCGCTTATGAAGCCGCAAAGGCGGCCTCAAACACAGCGAAAGCTGCTATTGCAACACTCGAGGCACAGGTGGCGCAGGCGGAAAAGGCGGTAACGGATACGGTTATCCGTGCACCGATCAGCGGTTTTGTTTCGGACAAGGTGGCTGACGTCGGTGAATATATCTCGCCGAACACTCCGAATTCTAAGATCGCCACCATCGTGCGGACCTCAACGCTGAGAATGAAGATCGACATACCCGAACAGTCGATCGGCAAGGTCGCGACAGGACAAGGCGTCTCGCTTCAAACCGCAGCATATCCGGACCGGAATTTTGCGGGAACCGTCGTGAGGATCGCGCCGGGTCTGAACACGTCGGCCCGCACACTGACGGTCGAAGCCGAAGTACAGAATTCGGAGGGACTGTTGAAGCCGGGTCAATTTGCTACGGTTCGTGTCACGCAATCGAAACCGGAACCCGCGGTCGTGATCCCCGTAAAGGCAGTTAAGACGGTAGGCGATACCAATTCGGTATTTGTGATCAAGGATGGCGTCGCGCGTGAACAGTTCGTACAACTCGGCTTGCTTGAGGGCGACTTTATCCAGGTCAAGCGCGGCGTGGTCGAGGGCGACCGCGTTGCGGTCAGCAATCTCGGCTCGCTGACCGACGGCGTTTTTGTGAGGCAGTAATGCGCGAATTGAGAACGGAGATAGATATCCGGGCAACGGCAGAGGATATCTGGAATATCCTGATGGACTTTGAACGCTTTCCCGAGTGGAACCCGTTTGTCAG
>CAYTDJ010000289.1:0-4176 GCA_964436265.1 uncultured Chloracidobacterium sp.
CAGTAAAGCGGCAAAGGGGCTAACCGCGAGGCTTTGCAATTCTTTGCAATGCGGCTGATTTACCGTCGATCATCGATTCGATGACATCGACGTAAAAATCACGTATATTACCAGAGTTCAATGTCCTCGAATTCGAAATGATCAAGTTTTCCCGGCACGACCCGCGTCACAATACTGTCACAAGCTGGGTCATTCTTGGCTCGATTACCGTGATCGCCCTTGTGTTCGTATCGGCACGCTCCGCCGTTGCGCAATCGCCGATCGATTATTTCAAAGGCGCTTGGACGATCACACTAAAAGGAAGTGAGAACCTGAATTTAGAGTGGATGGTTGTAGACAATACTGAAGAACCGGGACTTTTAGGCGAGGTAAGAACGAACGGCGTAAAGACCTCAACAGATCACTGGCAGATATTCGGCAAAAAGATATTTCGTGTGGCGATGATGACTTCCGGACTTGTAGTTGAAATGGAGACAAGCGGGTGGAAGGGCGATGTTTTGGTCTTCACGGGTACCGCGAGCGACGTCGGTAGTGAATTTAAGGTCCGCGAGACGATCACTAAGCTGTCGGGAAACGAGTTTCACGCATTGTGGGAGCGTCAGGACAAAAGCAGGAAATGGAACGTATTCTCTGAAGAAACATGCAAACGAACTTTAGTAAAACGTTGAGAACAACTGCATCTGCTTCGTTCGCCATTATGGCACTGCTGGTGTTTTCGTTAGCGGCCTCCGGTCAGAGCCTTAGCTCGGATGAGAAGAAGATCATCGAATATATCGACCGGCACCTGAGCGAACAGATCGGTATGATCGAAACTACGGTCAATATCGAAAGCCCGACCGAGGATATCCCGGGAGTAAAAGCCGTCGGTGCATCATTTCGAAAAGAGTTTGAAGCAATTGGAATGTATGTTCGCTGGATCGATATGCCGGCGGAAGCAAAGCGGGCAGGACACTTGATAGCCGAGACAAAGGGAGCGAAAGGTAAGCGGATACTCCTATTAGGTCATCTTGATACGGTACTGCGCGGTGAGCGGTTCCGACGCGAAGGCGACCGTATCTTTGGCACCGGCGTCGGTGATATGAAGGGCGGCAACGTCATCGCGCTTTATGCGCTCAAAGCCCTCCATGCGGCCGGCGTATTAAAGGATACGCAGATCATCGTGCTGTTTACCGGAGATGAAGAAGACGCTTGCGATCCAATAGCGGTTTGCCGTGGTGATATGATCGCCGCCGCGAAGCGAAGCGATCTCGCGTTGAGCTTTGAAGGTACTGTCAGAAATACTGCCACGGTCGGACGTCGTGGTGCGAGTTCTTGGACGCTCGAGGTGGAAGCAAAGACCGGACACTCAAGCCAGATCTTCAGGGAAAGCATGGGAGACGGGGCGATCTATGAAGCTTCGAGGATCCTGAACGAGTTTCGCGAAACGTTGAGCAAAGAGAAATATCTGACGTTTAACCCGGGACTCATACTTGGAGGAACCACGGTCGACCCAAAAGACACCTCCGGCTCTGCAACCGGAAAGACTAACGTCGTTGCGGCAAAGGTTGTGGTAAATGGCGATCTGCGTTTTATCAGCGAGGCTCAGAAAGAAGCGGCAAGGGCAAAAATGCGGGAGATCGTCGCTAAGAGCTTGCAAGGCACAAAAGCTAAGATCACGTTTTTTGACGGTATCCCGGCGATGACCCCGGTCGATGGAAACTATGAGCTGCTGAAAAAACTTGATCAAGCAAGCAAAGATCTGGGTTTCGGACCCGTCGAAGCCCTCGACCCCGGAGACCGCGGTGCCGGCGATATCGCATATGTGTCCGACATCATACCCGGACTTGATGGGATCGGCATTGGCGGCGGCCAGAATTCGCATGCGAAAGGTGAATCAGCAAGCGTAGAGACGCTTTCAATGTTGACCAAACGGGCCGCGATCTTGATTTACAGACTGACGAGATAAATGATGAAAATCCTCAAGCAGATTCGAACAAGCAAGTCCATCGCCGTTGCGTACGCATTTCTATTGGTTTCCCTTGCGGTCAACGTGTCGGCACAGGAGTTCCAACGCTCCAAACCAGAATCCGTTGGGATGTCTCAACAGCGTCTTGGCCGGCTCAACGAGACTCTGGATGCCTACGCCATCAACGGCAGGGTCGCGGGCGGTGTTGCGATGGTCATGCGAAAAGGCAAGCTGGTTTACTCACACGCATTCGGTTTCCGCGACAAGGAAGCCGGTTCGAAGATGTCCGAAGATTCGATATTTCGAATAGCGTCACAAAGCAAAGCTTTTACGAGCGTTGGCGTTATGATCCTTCAGGAAGAGGGCAAGCTTCTGATCTCTGACCCGGTCAGCAAATACCTTCCCGATTTTGCAAATACGACGGTCGCCGTACCAAAGGATGGCGGCGGGTATGAGATCGTAAAGGCAAAACGGCAGATAACGATCAGAGATCTGCTGACCCACACCGCGGGAATCGGATACGGGGACGGTACTGCAAGAGACAAATGGGAGGCCGCGGGTGTTACAGGTTGGTATCTTTCGAATCGCGACGAGACGATCCAGGAAACGGTGGCCAAGATCGCAAAACTTCCGATGGACGCACACCCGGGTGAGAAATGGGTTTACGGATACAACACCGATATACTTGGCGCCATCATCGAAAAGGCGAGCGGTCAAAGGTTCGACCAATTTCTTTCTCAGAAGATTCTGGAACCTCTCGGTCTCTCGGACACGAGTTTTTACCTGCCTGAATCAAAGGTGAACAGGCTTGCCGTGGTCTATTCTGCAAAGAATGAAGGTATCGAAAGGGCGCCGGATCCGGGAGTAGGAGTCGGCCAGGGTGCTTATGTAAAGGGACCGAAGAAGAATTTTTCAGGCGGTGCCGGCATCTTATCTACAGCCGGGAACTATTTGCGGTTCTTGCAGATGCTTGCAAATGGAGGCGAGATCGACGGCAAACGAATTTTGTCCCGAAAAAGTGTCGAGTTGATGATCACTGATCACCTGCGTGGGATCCCGTATCGTGACGGACAGGGATTTGGACTAGGATTTTCTATCGTAAAGGACCTCGGCGCTAGAGGGGTCATTGGATCGGAAGGTGAATTTGCCTGGGGCGGTGCATATCATTCAACCTATTGGGTCGATCCAAAAGAACAGCTGGTCGTCGGCTATATGACACAATTGATCCCGGCAGGGAACATCGACGATTTCGGCAAACTTCGCGCGTTGATCTATCAAGCGATCATCGATTAGTCGTGGAAGAAGAAACTGGTCCGGAGACAAGGAGCGCAAACATTCGCCTGTCGATCTATGGCGAACCGCTGTCAATTCGGGCGGATGTTTCCACCGGCAAAACTTCGGTCAGAAAAATGCTGCCGATCTTTCGAGACATTTGCGGCTCGATAATCGACGCTACAGTGAAACATGTAAATGACGCTGGTCGGACTGTTACATGTGCTGCTGGATGCGGTGCCTGCTGCCGTCAAATGGTTCCGATATCACCGGTCGAAGCCCGCCTGTTAATGGACATTGTTGATGGCCTGCCCGAAATGGAAAGATCAACGATCAAAGAACGATTCAAGGCAGCTATCGATCGAATGGAAGAAGCTGGCCTGATGAGCCCGTTACGACAACCGATAAAACCCGTCGGCCCCGAGTATAAGGAACTGGGTCTGAGATATTTTGAACAAGAAGTCCCCTGCCCTTTTCTTGAAAACGAGTCGTGTTCGATCCACCCGGAACGTCCGTTGGTATGTCGGGAATATCTTGTTGTCTCGGATCCGGACAATTGCAAGAGAAAAAACGGCAAGCCGATCGAGGCGATAAAGATGCCTTCAGAGGCTTCAAAAGCCCTGACTTCGATCGATGGCCCAACAGAGTTCACAAATTGGGTCCCACTGATCCTTGCATTGGAATGGGCCGAGCAGAATCCTGAAACGGAAACGCCTCGGCCCGGTACTGATATAGCAGCTAGATTCTTTGAGACTTTGACCGCTCGTTAAAACATCAGCTTGTCGCCGACCATCATTTTCGAGACCTTGAAATCGAAAAATCGCGGCAAGAGGATTGCGAAGCGATTGCGCGAATCTAGAAATGTGTTCTCGAACACGAATTTGATCTCTTTCGTGTCCGGAGTAACCAGGTGCTTTCCCGATTCGTCCGTACGCTTGAAAAAGAAGACCGCGGAGTCT
>CAYTDJ010000290.1:0-4169 GCA_964436265.1 uncultured Chloracidobacterium sp.
AGAAAGCACAAAATAGATCTGTCGCCACGATCCTCTGGCCGCAAAAACCGCAAAACACTGATTGATTTGCAAGGCTGACCGAAACGGGGGCCTCGCCGACGCCATAAGTAACAGAACCGGTTCGAAGCTTAGCAAGGTGTTCTTCTAGAACTGCCTTCATTTCAGCAGCAGAACCAAATCGAGCTTCAGCATTATACTCAACCGCGCGCATCAAGATCCTTTCCATCTGGTCGGACAAACGAGAATTGATCTGCCTCGGACGCGGGTTCTTTTGAAAGTCGAATATGAGTAGAGGGTTGCTCTGCGGGTCGGCTCCAGTAAGCAAATGGAACATCGTCGAGCCCAAACTGTAGATATCAGATCTTGGTTCAACGTTTCCGCTGAATAATTCGGGCGGGGCATATCCCATTGTCCCCACAGCCGTGACACCTTTTTCCTCTTTTTGATTTATGTTCCTGGCTATCCCGAAATCAATAAGCATCACACGGCTCGAATTCCCGTCTAGCATCACGTTAGACGGCTTTAGGTCACGATAAACTATCGTCGATGGCTGATTATGGAGATAATTAAGGACGTCCGTTATTTGGATCGCCCATTCGGTGACCGTCAACTCCTCGATCTTTCCTTCCGGAGCCGCCCTCAGCCTTGAAGAAAGGTCGCCCCCGGAAATATATTTCATAACGAGGTAAAACCTTCCCTCGTCACCGTCATAGAAATAATCGTAGATGGTCGGGATGGACGGATGGTCGAGTGTTGAGAGGATCATCGACTCGCGCTTGAAATCATTGATCGCTTTTTCCTGTTGGTCTTCCTCAATATGAGCCTGAACCATTTCCTTCACGGCCCGAAGAACGCCCCCGAGGTTATTATCGCTTGCCAGATAGACGGCTCCCATGCCGCCCCCGCCGATCTTTCTGACGATCTCATATCGACCGTTCAATAAAGTACCTTCCGGAAGTGGTTTCAGTTTTGCTGAGCGGCGTCCGTCAGTATCTGAAGTCCCAATACCATGTTCAGTTACGACGACCGGCGAAGGAGTTGCCTCCGTTTCAGTGGGTTCCGGTTCTGCCGGCTTGGGGTTGATACCAACGAACATCTCTCGGCCCGGAATAATAGTGTCGATATTATCTGCATTGGACGAAGAAGGCGTGATACCGCCTTCCATAATACGTACCGAGTCAAACATTGAGGGAGTCACCGGTGTTTCTTCAAGCTGTTCCAGTGGTTTTGATATCGCGATTGGAGTTTCGGCAACAGACTCTTGCGGCCTGGACTCCTTCAGCTCCGGGACCGCGTCAATTGGTAGATCGTCCTCGCTTGCTGATCGATCAACCTTGATCTCTTGTTCCACATCTGCGGACGAATTGATCGCTGGAACCGGCGTTTCTGAAGGAACCTCATCAACGGCTTCTTCGGACCATACTGAATTGACAATATTCGATCCAGCCTTAGTATTCGGTTCGGATCTCAGAACCTCTTCGCTCTCATCGGGAGAAACACGTTCAGGTATTCCAATGGTTTCCCCCTGATCCTCTTCACGTCCGAGCGCAACGCTATCTGAGATTTCGACCAACTCAGGTTGACGATCTTCCTCAACAGCCAAGAGCGATACCTCAGCGGCATTGACGTCAGTTTCGATCCGTAAGGGCTCAGAGATCTCGTCCACCTTGTGAGATGAAGAATCCACTGAGACGTTAGGATCTGTCGGACGTGCGAATCCTGTTGAGAGGACCATCGGGGTCGGAATATCCTCAAGCGTAGGCGCCGTTCGTGAAAAAATGGGTGGAGCAGATTCGGCATCTTGGGGAGCACCGACCGTATTTGTTGTGGCGTCCACGGCTGCCGCTTGCTTCAGATCCGCCGCCTGTGCGGGCGTGATTACGATCGTACTTTCCATCGATTCGTCCGCAACCGGTTCTGGGGGCGCAGAGCGCACGATGCTGATGCCGCAAAACGGGCAAAATACATCCGAGTTCGAGATCTCAGATCCACATTCTTGGCAAAGGCTCATTTTTTGATCGTTGGTATATCTAACAAACTAATGCTTTATACGAAATCTTAGAAACGTCTTTCCGACTATTATTTCGTCGCCGTCATTAAGAACTTGAGGGCTCCCAGGCAAAAGCCTGCGTCCACGATTAACGAATGTGCCGTTAGTCGAACCAAGATCCTCGACCATATGGACGGAATTTCGATAAATTATCCTCGCATGACGTCTTGAAACCTTTGCATCCAAGTCATATGCATCAAGATCGACATCGGGGAAGATCCCATTGTCAGCATCCCACCTTCCGATCTGCGACTCTTCCGCTGACAGCTCAAACTCGGTGTTTGACCCACCGCCACGTTCTATTACGAGCACCGCGTGGATACCTTTCGCCGCCGGTTCTGTCATGGACGAAGACTCGCCCAACGCTTTACCGTTTGCTTCTACTATCGGGGGAATGCCGACCGACGTTATCGCACTGGCCTTGAAACTAGGGCTGCTCACGGGCCTGGAAACTGACAACGGCTGGGGAGACTCCAACTTTATCGACTCGAATTTCGAGCCGCATTCTTCGCAAAACTGCGCTGTTTCGCGGTTAGTTGTCCCACATTGCTGGCAATGCTTCATTATAAGTTACTGGCGAATACGGATTTCCTATATATGCAAAACAGTATAGTTATACACCAAAATCAACGGTTGGGGTAGTAGTAGAGCTAGATAAGTTCCCATTTTGTGTCCAAATAAATTACCTTTCAAATGGCCAGTTTCTTGAAACAAACTCTATGTTCGAAACGTACGAACTGCTTGACGGAAATTGCAGTTCAATTTTGCGATAAATTGTTTGTTTTCATTTAAATCCAGTTAGCGAGGGCATTTAGACCATGGCTCTAAGCCGAAAGAAAAAGATCATCATTGGCAGTTCTGTCGGTGTACTGTTGTTGATAATAGTTGTTGCGAGCATATTTGCGACCAGAAAAGACACCCCCGAAGTGAATGTCGTAAAAATACAGATGAGGCCTGAATTGCGCTCGACTGTAACATCTTCGGGTGAGGTAAGGCCGGTTCAGTTCATGAACCTTACGAGCGAGGTTCAAGGTAAGATCGAAGAGATCACAAAAAAAGAAGGCGATCTGGTCCAAAAGGGTGAAGTCTTAGTCCGCCTCGATCCAAATCAATTTGAATCCAGTACCGACGCGCAGTTCGCGGCCTATCAGTCGGCGCAAGACGAAGTGCGGTCATCCCAGTCACAGGTGACCGCCGCTCAGAATAACCTTGCTCAGGCTCAGCAGTCGCTGAATCAGGCCCAGGTTTCGGTCGATTCGGCCCGACAGGGTGTCATCACCTCCCAGACAGAAGTCGATCGCGCTCAGGTAGAACTGAACGCTGCGAATCGAGAGTTGAAGCGCAATGAACAGCTTTTGGAAAGCGGTGTAATTTCTAGACTTGATTTTGATTCAGCGAAAGACAGGGTCGAAAATGCTCGTGTTGCGATCGAAACGGCGAGGGCCCGTCTTGAGTCACAGAAGATCGCAGTAAAAGATTCTCAAGCTAGGTTGGCACAACAACAAGTTGCAGTGAAAGATGCTCGAAGAGCTGTAGATGCGGCGAACATAAGCGTCAGTTCGAGCCAATCTCGTGCCGACCAACAGGCCGCCGTTCTTCGTGGTTCGAAAAGCCAGCGCGACAAGACAGTTGTGATCGCACCGATCAACGGGGTGATCGCGGAGATTCCGTCCAAGGTTGGTACGTTTGCGGTTGCCGGCCTGTCAACGACTGCGCTTCTTACTATTGCCGACATGTCCGAGATCAATGTTGAAGTCAAGGTTGACGAAACTGAGATCGACAAGGTCGCTGTAGGCCAAAAGGCAAAGATCAAGGTCGATGCATTTGGCGATACGGAGCTGGAGGGAGAAGTCCTTCAGAAAACTCCCTTGGCGGTGGGTAAATCCCAAACCAGCGGGGGCCTTTCGACCAACATCAACGTTCAGGAAGCAAAGGAGTTTCGTGTAGTTATCCGCCTTGTGAATCTTTCGCCGGAGATGCAGGGCAGCTTGCGGCCGGGTATGAGCGCTACGGCGACAATTACGACGAAAACTGAGAATAACGTCATTGCCGTTCCGCTACAGGCTATTGTTGAGAAGAAGCCCGAGGGATCGCCTTCTCCTGAATCATCGCCGAATGC
>CAYTDJ010000291.1:0-4167 GCA_964436265.1 uncultured Chloracidobacterium sp.
ATCGGGTAGTAACGATCAATGATCGACAATACGGCCGTAAAAAAGGCTGACGGTCGGTCAGCCTTCGTTGTCGAAAAAGTATTCTACGTCATTACGGGAGGAAGTTGAGCTGCGAAAACGTTCCAGGGAAATTAACGAGATTAGGGAAGACCGCAGCTTCGTCCGCCGGCAATAGCCCGAACCAGCGGGCGAACTGGACGGCATACTGGTCAACCGAGGTCGTCGGGATCCAGCGGCCCCGCGGACTCGTTCCGGAATCGGTGTCGTCACTTCCGCCGAAAACAAATGAAGGGAAGTAAGTGCCGGTCCCATCCGGACGCAAACTACCATAAAAGTCGCCGCCTGCTACGGCTCCGCCCATTACGAACATATGGTTGCCCCACGCGTGGTCGGACCCGACGCCTGTTCCGGTTCCGGCGGGGTTGAGCGTGCGTCCGAAATCAGAAAGCGTGAAAAGCGTGACATTGTTTTGTGTGCCCTGCACGACCATTTCTTCGTAAAAAGCACGCATTGCCTGCGAAAGCTGAATGAACAGGTTGCTCTGGTTGGCCGGTTGATTAGTATGCGTGTCGAAGCTGCCCATCTGAACATAGAATATCTGGCGAAAAACACTCAGGTCGTTCCGCTCCTTAATGAGGCGGGCGACCTGCTTGAGCTGCCTGCCGATGCCGGTGTTCGGGAAAGTGACCGTCACTTCCTGTGTAACCTGCAGGGCGGAGTTCGCCTGCATGGCAAGATCGGTGACGTGGCTTGCCGCCTTGATGTATTCAGATGAAAGGTCCTGAGACCGAAGTGCGTTGAACGCGTTCAGACGCGCAAGATTCGAACCGGTCGGCGGCGTTCCAAACCCTTGCGGGTTTAGTACGTTTGCGAGCGACGTGTTTGAGTCAGCGATAGCGAGCGGGAGCGTCGTCTGGCCGGCCGTAAATAGCTGTGCGCCATTGATCGAGGTGATCATCGGTATCAGGCCTGCAGGATTGTTATCGAACGTCATCTTGTCCGACATTCGCCCGCCCCAACCTGTGAACGCTTGCGTGTTCGCGATGCTTGTCTGGCTCTGCGCTACCTGATCAGAATGCGAGAAAAGCTGATAAGGCTTTTGGAAAGACGAGCTCTGATACTGAGCTTTTGTAAGCGGCCGAACCAAATTCCCGACATTAGTGACAACTGCAAGTTTGCCGGTGCCCCAAAGATCATGAATTCCGTCATTGACGATCGTGGTGCCGTTTATCGGCTGGGTCGCAACATCACGTTTCAGGTTCGGATGAAGTGCAAAGGTTAATCCACCCAACCGAGGAACGGAGATCGACGTGTTAGCTAGTTGAGCCTGCGAGAATGCTAGTCCTTGGGTATTTCGTGCATTCGAATAGGCCGTGTAGTTGCTCACGGTCGCGTCGTTATGGTTTGGAATGACCATGTTGTTGCCGTCGTTCCCTCCGGCCCAATACAAACAGACCAAGGCCCTGTAATCCGCCGGAACGGCCGGCTGGCTGTCTATTACCTTTTGCGCCATCGCGCTCATGGCACCGAGGTGCTGCATCTGTGTCGCGAGAGCGACCATGCCTAGGGCACAGCCGCCGTTCTTCAAGAAGTCTCGTCGTGATCCATTCATTGCTTTACCTCTGTACCTGATATTGCGACGACGTCGCGACCAAATAGATAGCCTGCCTGACACGCGAGAGCGTTTGAGAGTCGGTCGGCGGATTTGAAACGGTTATCGAGTTGACCGCCGTCATGATGGTGCTCTTCATCGTCGGCGACATCGTCCCGTGCAGCATACGGCGGTTCAATTCGTCCAGCAAACGATTGTTCGTCGGGTCCGCAACGACCAAAGCCTGGAGGTCGCTGAAATCGAACGCGGTACCGTTCGGCGAGTTCGGGTTGCTGATCGGTATCGGGATGGTCGTGAACACCATTCGATTGACGAAGTTCGTGCGTGTAATTGAGGTTCCGGTCGTCATTATGGCGAACTCGGGCCCGAGCATCGACGTTCCGGGTATCACATAATCGGGCGGATAATAGTTGAACACCGTTGGCGAACGGAACGGATCCTGTCCCATACCGGTAAACTCGCCGCGGCCGGTAAAATAGCCGTCGCTTGTCGTACCGGCGCCATTGGCTCCGCGGATCCCAAAGGCTCTCGAGAAATTCGTAGTAAACAGAACCGGTTCGCGGAGCTTTAAAAAAAACGGATCTGTCTTTACATCGCCGCGAGCCTCGGGGTCGAGCAAGATCGCACGTATAACAGCCTTCATGTCGCCGCGAACACCGAAGCCATTGTCGTTGAATGCAGCCGCAACACGGCCTACATACGCCGGTGTCGGATCGCTCGTTACCAATTGCTGGATGAGGGACCTGCCTATGTACGGTCCGAGATTCGGATGGTAAAAAATGTTGTCGAGAGCCTGATCAAGCGAACTGTTCGCGTAGGTCGCAATGTTCGGAAGCGTCGTGCAGTTGGCACAAGCGGCGACGTTCGTAGTGGTCGAACCCGGATACGAAAGAAGTGTTTTGGCTGTAAGGTCGTGTCGATTGTTACCGACCGTCGTTACCCCGCCATTCAGGACCATCGGGTCGATGAAATTCACGGTACCGACCGCAACATTGGGGCAAGTGGCTTGGTTGCAGAAGGACCATCCGGTCATTACCTTTGTAAGATTGTTAACGACATTCTGATCGTAGGTCGGGATCAGGTTATTCTGTGCGTCGCGTTGAAACGTACCGTCAGGGTTCAGCATAAAAAGGCCGATCGAGAAAAGCTGCATTATTTCACGCGGATAGTTCTCGTTCGGATTTGTCCGCGTGCTCCTGGCCATGTCGAGGTAATCGCCCATGGTCGGATTCAGCGTCATTTCCTTCATCAGCGTACGGTAGTTGCCGAATGCATTTGAAGAGAGGACTTTGTGGTATTCGACCATGTGACGTCCCTGTTGAATATCAACACCTGACGTGACCCAGATCTGACTCAGAGCCCAGGCGATCCTGTGTCGAAGCTGGGCGTCGCCATAAAATGCCTCGCGCAGAAACCAGGTCTGAGGCTGATATTGCGTGTACGTATCACGGAAGCAAGTCACCGGAACGTCCGGAGTTATCGTTTGTTCATTATCACAATCTGCAGGGGCGTTACCGGGTTTGAGCGGTTGGTTAGGATAAGGGTTGTTAGCCGTCGGATACGGAAGCTCAAATTGTTCGGCTAGCCAGGTTCTTAATCCGATCCTTCGCAGTCGTGCATCGAGTGTCGCTGTCGGGCCAAAGGTTGCCTGCTCGAGAAACCGCATTCGATCGCCGGACCAACGATAACCAACATAGTTGGGTTCCTTGCTAAAACTTGTCGATTTCGCAAGGTACTCAGAAAGCGGAGACGGCTTGATGGACTTGTCGGTGGTGAATTTTCCGCCAGTCGAACCATAGCCCAAGAGGAGGCTGTTGCTCGATAATCCTCGCCAGGTGACGAACAATTTCAAATCTCCGGTAGGTTCCGGTTGCGGCCAGTAGCCGATGGTGTCACGAAGCTGTGTAGTCAGAGCCCAAACGCCCGGTTGATCGGTCGCCGGTTGGAGGTCCAGGACAGGAAATCTATATGTTCGTCCCTTAGCGTCTTCGGCGATTATGCGAAACGCTTCGGGCCCCTCGCCCTTCATGAGCTCGAGGTTTGTGACAAACAAGACGATACGCATATCGGGTGCGAAAACCTCGCGAGCCGGCCGTGCGACCGAGTATTTGCGCGACTTCAACGCCGGATATGCGAGAGCTCTGCCTGAACCTTCGATGCTGAGAAATACCGGCGTCGGAGAGTTCGGGTCAGGGTCTTCCTGAGCGAAACAGAGTGATACAGATAAGAAGACCGCGATTGAAGCTGTCACGATCCGCAATGGAATGCGGTGCATTCGTCCCGTGAACATACCTTACCTCCCTAAGGCGAGTGGCTGAGAAAATACTGTTTTCGATTACGCGGCCGGGAGCGGCCAAAACTTAATTCCAGATACGTTGTAAAATGTTAAACAACGCTTAATATAACAAAATGACCAATCAAACAAAAGATTCACTTTTATTTAGTGCACTAAAACTATGACGCCCGATGGACACAACCTTAGACGCTGGGAGGGGGGATCTGGTCGAGAAATTGTAACCGGTTGTAAAGTCTTTTAGCAAACGTTATATTCGCCG
>CAYTDJ010000292.1:0-4157 GCA_964436265.1 uncultured Chloracidobacterium sp.
TGCGAATCTTTCAGGAAAGGACAACGCGGTGTTGTTTTATACGAATCGTTACGCCAACCAGCCGCTCGTTATCAAAGGTGCCGGGGCTGGAGCAGACGTGACCGCCGCCGGCGTTTTTGCGGATATAATCCGAGCCGCCAGATGACTGGACCGCAGGAGTCCCTGCCGCAATTTCCGACTTCGCGTCTTGCTTCACATCTATATGAGTCGAAAAGCACTTACTTCTCTACTTCTTATCGTCACTTTTGTTGTTACCTCTTATGGGCAACGCGATTACTTGCCGCCCGCGGGCTCATGGGACCGACGAACTCCGGAGCAGGCAAAACTTGATGCCGCGAAATTGAAGGAAGCCGTCGATTTCGCGATCGCCAGCGAATCGAAAGCTCCACGAAACCTGGAACTCGCGCATTTTCAGACCTTTGGACGCGAACCGTACGGCGAACCGGTCGGACAGTTTAAGGAACGCGGCCCGGCGACGGGCTTGATAATTCGAAACGGTTACATCATCGCCGAATGGGGCGATCCGGATCGCGTCGACATGACTTTCAGCGTAACGAAGAGTTTTTTGTCGACGACCGTCGGATTGGCGTTTGACCGCAAAATGATCTGCAGCCTTCAAGATAAAGCCGCCGATTACGCTGCCCCGATCGCGCAATATGTTCCAGGACAAAAATTCGACGACGCTACCAAGTTCGGCGCGTCGCCGTTCATCGACCTGTTTGGCACCGAACATAACCGAAAGATCACGTGGGAACATTTGCTGCGCCAGACGAGCGATTGGGAAGGAACGCTCTGGGGCAAACCCGAATGGGCAGACCGGCCCGACCGCGACGCTTCGACCTGGCTCACAAGGCCGCGAAAAGAACCGGGGTCTGCCTATGAATACAACGATGTGCGCGTAAACGCTCTCGCGTTAGCGATGCTCAATGTGTGGCGTCGCCCGCTGCCTGGCGTACTAAAAGAATTTGTGATGGATGAGATCGGGGCGTCGAACACCTGGCGTTGGTTCGGTTACGAAAACAGCTTCGTTGTGATCGATGGCCAGATCGTTCAATCCGTAAGCGGCGGCGGACATTGGGGCGGCGGTATGTTCATCAACGCATACGACATGGCTCGCTTTGGGCTGCTCACATCGCGAAACGGTAAGTGGGGAAACAAACAGCTTCTTTCAACCGAATTCATCCGCCAGGCAAAAACCCCAACATCGGTCGAGCCAACCTACGGCTTTATGAATTGGTTCCTGAATACAGATAAGAAATATTATCCAAACGCCCCTGCGTCTGCCTTCGTTCATGTCGGCAACGGTTCGAACATGATCTATATCGATCCTGAAAACGATATCGTCATCATCGCCCGCTGGATCGAAGGCGGAAAGATCAACGAGTTTATCGGGAAGGTTCTGGCGAGCTTAAAGAACTAAAGGTAAAAACAAGTACGGCTTGCCCGAATTAACGGACAAGCCGAGTTTGATCGATAGAGTTATAGCAGCTTATTCCAAATACCCGAATTTCCCTTGCTGATAATCGTCGATCGCCTGGGCGATCTCGGCGTTGGTGTTCATCAGAAACGGGCCGTATTGTGCGATCGGTTCGTTGAGCGGTTCGCCGCTCATCACGAGCAGAACAGAATCTTCATCTGCCCGGATCTCGATCTCTTCACCGTCATCTTCAAATACCGCGAGGTGGTCCGCCGGAAGCTGCTGACCGTTGATCGATGATGATCCGTCGATCGCTAGTATCGATGTCGTGTAAGACGCCGGAAAGCGAAGTGTCGTCTCTTCGCCTTTCTTCGGCTTTACGTTATATAGATGGACCGGCGAGAATGTCGAAGCCGGGCCGCCAATGCCGTCGATATCGCCGGCGATCACTTCTATCACGCCTCCTTCCGGCAGCTCGTATCTCCCCATCTCGGCGTTCGTGATCGCCTGATAGCGCGGATCCGTCATCTTATACTTTGCGGGCAGGTTCACCCAAAGCTGCACCATCTGGAAAAGACCGCCTTCGCGGTTGAATTTCTCTTCATGATATTCCTTATGAAGAATTCCGCCGCCCGCCGTCATCCATTGCACGTCGCCCTCGCCGATCACGCCTCCGCCGCCCATGCTGTCGTGATGAGCGACCTTGCCGTGGTAGGCGATCGTTACAGTCTCAAAACCGCGATGCGGATGCGGCCCGACGCCCAGCAAATTAGTGCTCGGCGGAAAAATGTGTTTCGAATTGTAGTCGAGCAGAAAGAACGGGCTCATCCGTTCTGCGTTCAGTGGTCCACGCGGAAGAAAACCGTGTACCCTGAATCCGTCGCCCACCCAATGCACCGGCGGCGGGGCCACAATTCTCTCAATTCCCTTGATCGACTTCGTTCCTTTTGTTGCTGTTGCCATATTCGCGTTTCCTCGTATCACTAAAGTCTACGCCAGGGCAAAGTAGAAGTAATCATCAATTGCGGTGTGCGGCGTCTAATACTATTGGGTGAAGGATCGACGGCATTTTATGTTTACAGGCCTATTTTTTGGTTATCACCATAAGTCCATCGCGGACAGGGAGCAGCACATTTGAAACTCGACCGTCGCTCTGCACCTTCAGATTGAACTCATGTAGCGCTTTTGTATTCTCATCCTGCTCGGCGTCTAACACTTTTCCACTCCACAGGACATTGTCGGCAATGATAAAGCCGCCGGGACGGACCTTATCGAAAACAAGGTCGAAATAGTTGGAATAATTAGGTTTATCGGCGTCGATAAAGACGAGGTCAAAGGTTTCGGGCAATGTTGGAATGATCTCCGTGGCGAAACCAAGGTGAAATTCAATGCGGTCCTTGTATTCAGATCGTTCAACAAAGGACCTTGCGACCTTATTAGTGTCTTCTTGTATATCCAATGTAATTACTTTCCCGCCTTCCGCCAGACCTTCCGCAAAGCAAAGTGCCGAATATCCCAGATATGTTCCTATTTCGAGCACAACTTTCGGCCGGATCATCTTTGAGAACATCGAAAGTATGCGTCCCTGCACAAAACCCGAGAGCATCGCATTGTCCTCAAAGTGGGCGTAGCAATGTTCCCTGAGTTCCCGCAGCACATCGCTTTCGTCGGACGTAAACCGTTCGGCGTAACCCTGTATTTCTTCAGTAAATATCATAGATCAACCCTCACCAATCCTCTTCTAATCGCAGTTGTCGCGGCGGATGTCCGATCCGAAACGCCTATTTTTCCAAATATGTTCTGGTTGTGTGTCTTTACAGTATTTTCCGAGATATCGAGGGCGAAGGCGATCTCTTTGTTCGACATCCCGCCGACGATCATTCTCAGGATCGTGGCTTCGGTCGGAGTCAGCTCTTCTTTACCGATATTCTCGCTTAAGATCTGTGCTATGTCCGCGGGGATGTACTTCTTGCCGGCCGCGACCGTTCGGATCGCTTTTAGCAATTCCTCCGGCGACACGTCTTTACAAATGTATCCCGCAGCTCCTTTCTTCAAAGCCTTTGCAATTTCTGCGTCGCCCGCGTGTTCGGCGAGAACGATGATCTTCGCATTACGATCTTCGATGAAGTAGTTGTCGAGATCGTCGATCGAACAGGAATCAGGAAATCGGAGACCGAGGATAGTTACATCGGGGCGCAGTTCGCGAAACTTAGCAAATCCGTCGGCCGCATTGTCAGTCTCAGAGATCAACTCGACGTCAGATTCCTGGGCGATGACCGAACGGACACCGATCCGTGTCAGCGGTTGGTTCTCCACAATTAGAAGACGAGTCGGCATAAGTAGGGCTACTGCGGCAGTCTTTCACCGGCGCGAGTTCCAAGCATCATTTTGAACCAACCGCTGCCGCAGGTGGTAATGACAATTCAGCGGTGAACTCAACCAGCGGTCTGATCAGGTCGGTGTCGTAATTTGTCTTGACGTGCTGCATTACGGCGGTCATGCGTTCGAGGCCCATGCCCGTGTCGACCGACGGTGCCGGTAGCGGCGTGAGCGTAAACGATCCGTCGTCATTTTGCGTGCGGTTGTACTGCATGAAGACGAGATTCCAGATCTCCATCGTCGTATCACCCGGGCCGTTAACCCAATGCGGCGAGTTTTTTTCGGGATCCGAAGGGTCGTCGCCCATGTAGTAGTGGATCTCAGAGCACGGCCCGCATGGTCCCGTGTCGCCCATTTGCCA
>CAYTDJ010000293.1:0-4154 GCA_964436265.1 uncultured Chloracidobacterium sp.
GAGCAACTGATCTTTCTGTCAACAGCAATGCACGCGGGAGGATCTTCGAATCGTGGCTCGATCACAGCAAATATAGTCGGCGACAGAGCCGCAGCAACGCGAAATCTGGAAGCCGCTTCACTCGATTTTTCAGCACTGGATAACGAAGGTAGCTGGATATACTACCTCGACCAGATCGAAGAATGCCGTGCCGTCAATTCGATCCTGAGAGGAAACGAACTTGAGTTTCGAATTCGCGAAGAAGACGGGAGTTTACTCAACGGAGTCGTTAAATGCAGCGACTTGTCCAAAAACGAGACAATGGAACTTGCCCAAAAGATAATCGATGCCTGTGATTCACTGAAACAAAAAAGCTCCGCCGTTGACCGCGGAGCCTGATCCTGACATTCGAAAAGGTCATTTTTCCAATCGGTCCTTTGCCCGCTGAATGAAAACCTTGATCATCTCAGTTATCTTTTTGCTCATTTCGGTACTTATCAGGCTTTCACCCGCAAGACCGGCGAGCATATGAAGCTCTCGAGCGGACTTTCGACGAAGCTCTACCATCTGCGAAAAATGGATCATCGTTTGGTTTTTTGCTTTTTCAAAGAAATCAGCGGAGAACCTCAGGAAGTTCTGAGTTTCGCGGGCGACGGGGAACCATTCGATCCGCTCGTCGGAATTTTCTGCGAGTTCGACCGCGAACTTCTGCATCATCGTCCCGACATAAGGAATTTCCGCCTCTATCTTCCAGTGAGCAACGCCTTTCGCATCGGTATGAATGGCAGTAATGCCCGGCATGAGATCGGCAAAGTTGGTAAGGTCGGCGAAGAACTCTCTAACGCGATCCGCGCTCGACCTGATTTCTATGTTGTCGCTGTATCCTGCCTTTACTGTAAACATAAGACTCTAATTAGAATACACCATTGAAAAGGACGGCGTTGAAAAAAGGCCTCGTATTCGCCCGCGTCATTCCACGGAAGAACGGATCTTCGGCAAAGAGCACCACGTGACCGCCACCCATCGATTCATCAATTACGTAAGCGGTTCCTTTCAATAATCTCTCCGTGTTTCCTTCCCACACAAATCCTGAGACGGTCAACGGACGTTTCGGGTTGGCATCGAAAACCAAAGCGTTCGTACCTTCCTTTGAATATCGGAAAAAGTATCCGTTCGCGAGCAATACGGACATCTCGTCGCGATCCACGCCGTAGGTCATATACGTCGTGCGGTCGACTGTAGCCCGAAACATTGCACCGGCCAGTGCTTCGGGAACTTTGTTTGCATTTGCCGAGGGCGATGCGATCGGCGGCAACTGCTGCCCGACGCCTTCCGCTTTGTCGGATTTGAGTTCCATCGCCGGAGTCGGTTCCGGTTTGGCACCCGGAGTAGGCGTCGGTGACGGCTTAGTTTCTTTCTCGTCCTCGGTAGTTTTGCCTTTCTGATCGTCGTCGTCGCTACCGACGAGTTTTGCGGAAGTAAGCCCAACGTCTTTTAACGCCGCGAAAACAGATGCACCGCTAAGCGTTATTATCGTGCCGCCGCCTGAAGCAAATTCCTTCAACGCCGATACTCCGCCGGCACCAAACGAACTCATGTAACGGCCCGCCGAGCCTTCGGGAATGATCAGGACGTTGTAGTCTTTCAATCCGCCGCCGCGAATCGTCCCTATCGTCATCGGCGTAAACTTTACACCGTACTTGTCGAACGTCCACCAGATGCCGCCGTACGATTCCTGCGTAACGCCTTCATCCGCGGCGATCGCGATCTTTGGTTCGCGCAGCGAGATAACGGCCTCGCCGCCAACGCTTGTGTCGCCCTCGTCAGAAAAACCGGAATTGACAGCGGTGACGTTCACGCCCATTTCGCGAGCGAACTTTGCGACCGCGTCATGAATTCCCTCAGGGTTACGGGAAACCCGTATCACGAACGTTCCAGGCTTCCAGTTGCGGCCGCCGGCGTTCAACTGACGCGTAGCAACGGCAACTTTGTAACCGTTTTGAAGCAGCCGCATCACCATCGCGCTCGTCGAATCGGTTTCATAGGGAATGATATAAGAGATCGCGGCCCGGCCTGACACGTTTCCACGCTTAGCGTTCTCAAGATATGCCGCATCTACAAGCGAACTCGAGACATTTGAGCTTTCTTCGGTCCACCATGCGTCGATACCGAAAGCCAGCGGAAGCGACCATGCCGTAATGTCATAAAAACCGTACTCTTCCTTCGGCTGGCCTTTGCCTCGCATCTGGTTTCGCTTGAACCGTGCCATGTTGTCCTCAACGAACGCTTTGTCCTGCGGCGTGTCGGGTTCGAGGACCGACTTGATATAAATGCGTTGCGGCTGATCAAGATCGATAATGTACGAACCGGCAGGGAAAGTCTTCGACGCAGCCTTGGAATCCTTTTCGAGATATGTGTGTGCGGTCTGAGATGTAAACGAAGACGACGCGACCTTGACCTCAACGTTCGAAAGCTTGAGGATCTCGATCAGTTCGGCGGCCTTTACCCGATCGGCACTCGGATCAATGACCACACGCTTCATTTTTCCCGACGAAGCGGCGGCCATTCCCTTCGCGCGGAAATCGTAAAAGTCCTTAAGCCGATCGGCTTTGTTCTTAGACGTAGTTTCAAGCGTCGTCATCGAGGCGACATAGTGCTTCGCTATCGAGGAACGGAACGTGACGATCGTTCCGTCGTCGCGTGTCCAGCGCAAGCCTTTGAATCCGCCGCCGTCGGTTTCGTACGTCATCCCGATCGCTCCGTTCAGGCTCGGGTACGTGTCCCAATAGCCCGGATAGAACGCGTCGAACACGTCGCGTACATAATAGTCCCACTTGTTCCGATCGAACGCCGCCGAATTTGCCCGCCCGTACATTTCGAGCCATTTGTTATACGTCGGCTGCGGAAGATTAGGGTTGATGGGCAGCGCGACCGGCGGGAAGAAATATTGCGAAGGCTGTCCGTGGTGATCCACCGCCACCTGCGGGTTCCACTCCATATATGCTTTCTGCATATTCCGCGATTCTTTTTGTGAGAATGTAAGCGTGTCGCGGTTCAGGTTAAAGCGGTAATGATTCACGCGTCCCCAGATCGCCCAAGGCTCGCGGTGTTCGATCGCGTTTCGGTTCGCGTCGCCTATCGCGACGGAGTTGTACCAAGTCGCGAAGCGTTCGTGGCCGTCGGGGTTCTCGCCCGTCAAAACAAGCACGACCGTATTCTTCAAAATGTCCAATGTCGCCGGCTCATTCGACGCGGCAAGCTGATAAATGACCTGCATGAACGCCTCGAACGACGAAGATTCATTGCCGTGTATCGTGTAAGCCATCCACGCTATCGCCGGATTGTTTGCGGTGATCTGTGCTGCCTCGCTCGCGCTCGTTTTTCGCGGATCGGCGAGCCGTGCGTTCGCAGCCTTTATCTCGTCAAGACGAGCGATGTTCTCCGGCGCCGAGATCGCGACCAGATGCTGCATTCTGTGCTCGTTCGTCGTGCCGATGTCGAATATCTTCACGCGATCAGGTGCCGCTGCCGCAATGGCATTGATCACCTGTTCCATCTGCGCGTACGTCGTATGATGATCGCCGACGTCATATCGCAAAATGCTCTGCGGCCGCGGAACGTTCGGGCGGTAATCGCCGCGTGTATAGAAATCGAATTTCTCTTCGGTTTGTGCAAACACGCCTATCGCGGTTGCAAGACAGAAAGCGAGCAGCAGAAATTTGTTGATCTTCATTTGTTAAAAAAGGAAAAGCGAACCGGTTTGCTGAACTTTACGGAAATTACGCAAAAAAAGTTTGGAATTTACCACTCCGTTCGGTTAGTATTTTGATTCTAAACTTACAGTGCAGAACTCGCAAAAACCGATGGAAGCTTTTAGCAGCCTGAGACAATGCCCACGATGCAACGCGATGAAGATGGCGGACTATGAGGAACTCAACGACGACCAGCATTTCCTCATCGACCGACTGCCGGATTTCGAAGACCTTTCCGGGTCAGAGATCCGCCGCTCGCGTTTCTGTACCAAATGCTGGTTCCGCGAATCGCTCCAGTTAGAACAGACCGCCTGAGTCTAGTTTCGACGCAGTGCTGTGCGGAAAAGCCTTTTTTCTTCTATCCTGTCCTAGATCATCCGGCAGCTTTGCTGCAGTGCTGTGCGGAAAAGCTTTGCTTTTCCG
>CAYTDJ010000294.1:0-4152 GCA_964436265.1 uncultured Chloracidobacterium sp.
CCACGTTCCCGAAGGGGCTATCCCTAAAGACGGTCCTAGTGCCGGCATTACGATCGCCACTGCCATGGTTTCGGCATTGACTCGCCGACGGGCTCGGCATGATGTAGCAATGACGGGAGAAATAACGCTGAGAGGCAAGGTGTTACCGATCGGCGGCGTAAAAGAAAAGCTGCTCGCCGCGCATCGGTTCGGTCTTAAGACACTGATAATGTCCAAGGAAAACGAAAAGGACCTTGCTGATGTCCCGGATGAAGTTCGCGAGGACCTGACCATACATTTGGTCGATTCGATCGACGAAGTCCTCAATTTTGCACTTGAGTCCGACCACGGCTCCGAGCCCGTCAGCGAGGCTTTATTGTGGAAGCCCGATGCGCAGGCTCCTACAATTGCACCTACCGTGGATTAGATTTATGCGGGTACGTTTCGGCCCTCGTCGCTATTGACGAGGGCCTTTATTATGTCCGCTCGTACAAAATGTCATATACGGAATGAAAATTACCTCGGCGGAATTCATCAAGAGTGCTTTTAAGCGGGAGCATTGGGTCGAATCCGGGTTACCGGAGATCGCTTTTCTTGGCCGTTCAAATGTCGGTAAATCTTCGCTGATTAACTCTCTCCTCCTGCGAAAGTCGCTTGCGAGGACATCAAACACTCCGGGGCGGACCCAGAGCATCAACTATTTCCTGATCAACAACGAGTTCTATTTCGTTGATCTTCCCGGGTACGGCTACGCAAAGGTCTCAAAGTCAATGCGTGCAGATTGGGGGAAAATGGCTGAGGATTACCTTTCGCAAAGCGGATCTTTGGTACTTTGCATTCAGCTTATCGACGTAAGACATGCGCCAACCAAATTGGACATTCAACTAAATGAATGGCTGAATTTTCAAGCAAAACCCCATATCGTTGTTGCCACCAAGTCTGACAAACTGAGCAGGCCGCAACTACAAAAACAGTTAAGAGAACTTGAGGTCGTGTTGCCGGCGGCGAAGATCATCGCCTACTCCTCTGAAACTGGGATGGGACGTGAAAAGGTCCTGTCATCTATTGCGTCGGCAGCCAATGCGGAGTAGATGCGACAAAATGTTGAAAAATTAGTTGCGTTAATCGTTTTTTTGTAGTAGAAAAGAACCATCCCTAAAACTTCGAGGGTTCTTGAGGTTCGCTCAAGGCTGTATTCATTTGTAATTACTACAACAAGATCCATACTATTTTCTCCACCTTTCGAGTTCATTTATTTTGATAAGCAGCGTGCTAATTGAACGATTGAAAGCGTAAAGCGTGGAACGCATCACGCAACTGCGTTAGCTGCACCACAACAAGATGGCAACCAAAACTACATCATCCAGGCGTCCGAGGGCAGGTAAGTCTGACGACGGTACAACTTCCGAAACGAACGAGATCCCGGTAAATGGCGAGGTCGAAACTCCCGAAGCGGGAACCGGCACGGCTGAACCCTCGACGGCTGAACCGACGGCGCGACGCGACAATGACCGTCCGAATCAAAAGGGTCAGGGCGACAAACCGGAACTCCTTAATCTTGCCGGCCTTAAGGATATGTCGATCAGTGAACTGACGCATATCGCGAAGGAAATGGGCATCGAGGGAGCGACCGGGCTTCGCAAACAGGAATTGATCTTCAAAGTTCTTGCCGCACAGACCGAGAAAAGCGGGCTTATCTTTTCTGAGGGAGTCTTGGAAACACTTCCGGATGGATTCGGATTTCTGCGAGCTCCGGAATACAACTATTTGCCGGGCCCCGACGATATTTACGTCAGTCCCTCACAGATCCGCAAGTTTGACCTCCGAACGGGCGACACGGTTTCCGGTCAGATCAGGCCTCCGAAAGAAGGCGAACGGTATTTCGCGCTAATTAAAGTCGAAGCGATCAATTTTGAGGCTCCGGAGCAGTCACGCGAGAAAGTATTTTTCGACAACCTGACACCGCTCTATCCTGACGAACAGTTGAAGATGGAGGTCGGCCCGGAGAACATTGCCGCCCGCGTTATTGACCTGGTCACCCCTATCGGTAAGGGACAGCGTGCTTTGATCGTTGCACCGCCGAGAACCGGTAAGACGATGCTCTTGCAGACCATCGCTAATTCGATTACGGAGAATCATCCGGAAACTACCTTGATCGTTCTGCTCATAGACGAACGTCCGGAAGAAGTTACGGATATGCAGCGTTCTGTCCGCGGCGAGGTCATTTCCTCGACATTTGACGAACCGCCGACACGGCACGTCCAAGTTGCCGATATGGTGATCGAAAAGGCAAAGAGGCTTGTCGAGCACAAACGTGACGTGGTAATTCTTCTCGATTCGATCACGCGTCTCGCGCGCGCCCACAACGCAGTTGTTCCTCCGTCAGGAAAGATCCTGTCAGGTGGTATTGATTCTAACGCGCTGCAGCGTCCAAAGCGTTTCTTCGGTGCTGCTCGAAATATTGAGGAAGGCGGCAGCCTCACGATCATCGCGACAGCACTCATCGATACAGGATCGCGAATGGATGACGTGATATTTGAAGAGTTTAAGGGAACTGGTAACTCGGAAATTCACCTTGACCGCCGACTGTCCGACAAGCGGCTATTCCCGGCGATCGATCTCCAGAGATCGGGAACCCGCAAGGAAGAACTCCTTATCGGCAAAGAAGATCTCAATCGAATCTGGGTCATGCGGCGAGTGCTCAATCCGCTCTCACCCGTCGAACAAATGGAAGTGGTGCTCGAACGTCTCGGGAAGACCAAGACCAACGCTGAATTCCTCGCCTCCATGCAGACCTAAATACGACCTTAGTTTTGAGAAAGGACCGTCCTCTGAAAGGACGGTCTTTTTTATTAAAAAATACGAAAATTTGAATCAAATCCACGATGTTGAATCCATTTATTTGTAAACTCGTGTTAAATTGTCCTGAAATATTGAAAGTAAAAGTGATTTTGCTTTGTATTTTTAGGCACGTTTCTTGCGTCCTAAAACGTCAGTTCCCAATTTCCTAAATAATTTATACCTTGGTTTCTTTCGAAACCTCCAGTAGTACCAAGATCAAGGGGTGTACATATTCCATATAACGTTCTGATTTGGTATTTCACACATACATTGGAGGACACAAATGAAAGGAAACCTAATGCGCCTGATGACGGCAGCCTTTTTGGTTGCTTTGTTTCAGGTCATTGTTTTTGCTCAGACCACCGGCTCGATCGCGGGAACGGTATCTGACGCAAATGGTGCCGCGGTAGTTGGTGCCACCGTCGTTGTAAAAGGCGCCGGCGGACAAGAGTTTACCGTGGTGACCAACGATACCGGCGGATTCCGAGTACCCTCGGTTGGAGCCGGTGTGTACACCGTTACGGCGACAGCGGCAAATTTCAAACGCTCGGTCGTCGAAAACGTAAAAGTTGACACTGGCCTTCCGACAACGGTCAACGTCGCGCTTCAAGCTGGCGAGGTTAGTGAAACGGTCGTCGTGACCGGCGGCGGCGAGGTGCTTCAGACACAGACCGCTACGATCGGTACAACGATCACAGGCCGTCAGATCACAGACACGCCGATCGCGTCACGCGACGCACTTGACCTGGTCGCGCTTCTTCCGGGAACGGCGACGGTCGGACGTCCGCGTTCTGCTTCGATCAACGGCCTTCCGAAAGGATCACTCTCGATCTCGATCGACGGTGTTGACGTTCAGGACAACCTGCTCCGTTCGTCTGACGGTTATTTCACTTACGTTCGTCCGCGTGTTGACGCCATCGAAGAGGTGACCGTATCGACCGCGAATCCCGGTGCCGAAAGCGCCGGTGACGGTGCTGTTCAGATCAAGTTTGTTACTCGTCGCGGTACTAACGATTATCGCGGCGGCGTGTTTTGGCAGCATCGCGATGAAAGCCTCAACGCTAACTATTGGTATGCAAACCGTGACGGCCAGCGAGATACGAACGGAAAGGCGTTCCGCCAAAAGATCCGCTTGAACCAATACGGCGGCCGATACAGCGGCCCGATCCCGTATCCGGCGTTTGGCGACGGCGGCGGCCCGTGGTTTAAGTCCGGCAAGGACAAGGCGTTTTTCTTTGTAAATTACGAAGAGTTTCGTCAGCCTGAATCATTGTCGAGAACGCGTACAGTGATGACTCCGGACACCCAAAACGGTCTGTATTCATATGTGAC
>CAYTDJ010000295.1:0-4140 GCA_964436265.1 uncultured Chloracidobacterium sp.
CGTCTTGCCTGGGTGTCGGAGCATCCATCAACGCTAGGCTCCCGGCCGTCGTCTTCATCTTGTCGGCCGTATAGATATTGTCTTTGATCACGACGGGAATGCCGTGAAGCGGCCCTTTGAGTTTCTTATTTCGACGTTCACGGTCACACTGGCGTGCGATCGTCAACGCATCGGGGTTGACCTCGATTATCGAGTTTATCTTCGGGTCAATGGTTCGGATGCGAGCGAGATAAAAGTTCGTCAATACCTCGCTCGTCAACTGGCCTTTAGCCATCATCGCCGAAAGCTCCGATACGGTCGCTTCCTCAAACGACCTTCCGGCACGTTGGCCTAAAACGCTCGACCCCAAAGCCATACCCGCAACCGCAGTCGCAGCACTCCCCAAGAACTCACGCCGTTTCATCACGTTTCCCTCTCAATTATTCAGGCAGGATCACGCCATCATTGTCCGTCAGGAACTCGACTATTGCAAAGCCGATGCACAGCTGTATCGTACCAGGTATTGGTGGTACAAACTGATACGTTTGAGACGGTGGTACAGGTACAGCAGAATGTGGACAGTGGATAATGGACATTTGAGAATTGAGATATGCGAATTCTCGAAAGTCGGTTCTACATTGCCAAATCTCACTTCTACCTTCTCATTTCTGATGAAACCCATTTGCCGTTTCGGCCGTAATACCAAACTGTTCAGATCCAAGATCCATTAGAGAAAATCATTTAGGAGAGACCAGATGTTCGCTTACGAACCGATCAAGAGGTTTATTGCCGCTATCATGTTGGCAGCGTTCGTGCTGCCTGCTTTCGTACTTGCACAGGACCAGCCAAAGCCTGCCGACAAGAAAGAAGAAAAGAAAGACGAGAAGAAACCGGATGAAAAGAAGCCGGAAGAGCTTCCGTTAAAGCCCGCAGAGACGATAAAGTTCACGACCGATGAAGGCACGTGGATGTCTCTCGACGTTTCTCCTGACGGAAGCACGATAGTGTTCGACATGCTCGGCGATATCTACACGCTGCCGATCGCCGGAGGCGAAGCAAAACGCATCATCGGCGGGATGGCCTTTGAAAGCCAGCCAAAATTCTCGCCGGACGGCAAATCGATCGTGTTTCTTAGCGACCGCAGCGGTGCCGAGAACGTCTGGGTCAGCAAGACCGACGGTACCGACGCAAAAGCGATCACAAAAGACAAGAAAGCGATGTGGGTCTCGCCGAACTGGACGTCTGACGGCAACTACATCATCGTTTCCAAGTCCGACCAATCCATCGGCACCTTCTATCCTTTTATGTACCACAAAGATGGAGGTTCGGGTGTCAGCATCGGCCCTCCGGCTCCGCCGCTTCCGGGACCGGGTCAGCAAGGCCCGTTTCCTCCGCGAATGAACACGATGGGCCTTGTAGATTCGCCTAACGGACGTTTCATCTATTTCGCACAGCGTCAGGGAGCGTTCAACTACAATGCCCAGTTCCCGATGTGGCAGATCTTCCGTTTTGACCGCGACACGAGCGAGGTTTCACGCCTGACCAACGCAGGCGGAAGTGCGATGCGTCCCGTTATTTCTCCTGACGGTAAGGATATGGTCTTTGCGACACGCATCGGCACCAAGACCGCTCTCCGTGTCCGCAATCTCGAAACCAGTCAGGAACGCTGGCTTATCAACGGAGTAACACGTGACGATCAGGAATCTCGTGCGACTCGCGACGTGTTCCCGGGCTACGATTTTATGCCCGACGGAAAGTCGCTCATCGTTCCGATCGACGGAAAGATCAAGCGTGTCGATTTTGCAACGGGACAGGCTACGACCATTCCTTTTACGGCAAACGTCGAAGCCGAGATCGGCCCACGCGTCCATTTCGACTACAAGGTTGACGATTCCGCGACCGTAAAGGCCCGGCTTATCCGCTATCCGACCATCTCGCCTGACGGAAAGCGTGTCGCGTTCACGGCTTTTAATCGTCTCTACGTAAAAGATCTTCCGGACGGCAAACCAACGCGTCTTACAAGCGGAAGCGACGGCGAGTTCATGCCCGCATGGTCGCCCGACGGCAGCAAGATCGCTTACGTGACCTGGAGCCAAACCGGCGGACACATTTACAGCATTGCTTCGACCGGTGGAAACCCGACGCGTCTGACCTCGACCGAGGCTTATTATTCAAGCCCTGTCTTTTCGCCGGACGGTTCCAAGATCGTTTACATCACGGGTGCCGTCGCCGATCAGCTTTTCGCAGACATTCGCGAAGACCACCTGTTCTCGTCTCCCGAGGAAGAAGCACTTCACGGAAAGACACCGGGTGAGGTTACCGGAAACGGCGGTTTCACGAGCCTTGATCTTCGCTACATTCCCGCAAACGGCGGTGCTTCGACGCTTATCAGCTCTACGCAGGGCGGACGCGGGCCTCATTTCACCAGCGACCCGAACCGCGTCTATATGACGACCGGACAAGGGCTCGTTTCCATACGGCTTGACGGCTACGACCGCCGGACCCATCTACGTGTAACAGGAAAAGGAACGCCTCCGCAGCTTCCGAACGCAGGAACGATAAAGGTCTCGCCGGACGGCGACAAGGCGTTTGTCGAGCTTCAGGGCAAGCACTATCTCGTGACCATCCCGCGTGTCGGCAGAGAGACAGTAACGGTCAGCCTCGCGGCTCCGACGTCAAGCGTTCCTTTCAAGAAGATGTCGATCTACGGCGGCGATTATCTTGAATATTCCGAGGATGGCAAATCGGTAAGCTGGTCGTGGGGAACAAAGCTCTATCGCCAGAACGTCAACGAAGATAAGCCTCAGGAATACGACATCATCGTCGAATCGCCAAGGGCTAAACCAAGCGGAACGGTCGTCCTTTCAGGTGCAAAGATCGTCACGATGAAAGGCGATGAGATCATCCCGAAAGGCGATGTCGTCGTGACCGACAACCGCATCGTCGCTGTCGGCCCGAAAGGCAAGGTCACGATCCCCACCGGTGCAAAGACGATCGACGTAACGGGCAAGACCATCATTCCCGGCTTCGTAGATGTCCATGCACACATGTGGCCGCCGCGTGACCTGCACCAAACGCAGGTGTGGCAGTATCTCGCCAATCTCGCTTACGGCATCACGACCACGCGTGACCCGCAGAGTGCGACTACGGACGTTTACGCCTATGCCGACCTCGTCGAGACAGGCGACATCATCGGCCCGCGTGTCTACACGACCGGCCCGGGCGTTTTCTCGGGTGTCGGGCTTGAAGACAAGGAAGCGGTAGATGCGTACATCAAGCGTTACCGCGACGCTTACAAGACGGACACGCTCAAGCAGTATGTCGTCGGTGACCGAAACGTGCGTCAACTGGTCGCAATGGCGTGTAAGGAGTTCGGCATTACGCCGACGACCGAAGGTGCCCTCGATATGAAGCTCGATCTTTCGCAGATGATAGACGGCTTTTCGGGCAATGAACACGCTCTGCCGATACAGCCGCTTTATAAGGACGTTACGGAGTTCGTAGCACGTACGAAGACCTATTACACGCCGACCTTGCTCGTCGCATATGGCGGCCCCTGGGCTGAGAACTACTACTTCGAGACGACGGACGTCCGCAACAACAAGAAGCTCCAGCGGTTCATCCCGAAAGAACTGATGGATTCGATGATGCAGCGTCGCCCGCAATGGTTCGCAAGTGAGGAATACAATTTCAGCGGCATCGCAAAGGGTGCTGCGGACGTTGTAAAGGCAGGCGGACGCGTAGGCATCGGCGGACACGGACAGATGCAGGGAATGGGCGTCCATTGGGAGATCTGGTCGATGCAGTCCGGCGGTATGTCAAACTTTGACACGCTGAAGGTAGCGACCATCTTCGGTGCCGAAGCTATCGGGCTCAACAAGGACGTAGGCTCGCTCGAACCCGGAAAGCTTGCCGACCTGATCATCCTCGATCGCGACCCGCTCGCGGATATCAAGAACACCGATTCTATCCGCTGGGTGATGAAGAACGGCGAACTCTACGAAGGCGATACGCTCAACCAGGTGTGGCCGAAACAGACGACGCTCGGTACGCAATACTGGTGGAACCTCGACCCGAAATAGTGACGGGTGAGGAAAGAAGAAATGAGAAATGAGAATTGAGAATTTAGAAATTCTCATCACTCATTTATCGCGACTTTTT
>CAYTDJ010000296.1:0-4134 GCA_964436265.1 uncultured Chloracidobacterium sp.
GATCGTAAAAAACAACGACAGGAAGCGTAAGGTTTCGCTTTGGGCGGAACGCCGTGCAGCCGCAAAAAAGGTCATCAACAGCCCGAAATCGACGGTTGAAGAAGTGGATGCCGCAGTTGCCCTGCTTCAGAAGATGCCGCGTGACGCAAGCCCGGTCCGCGTTCGCAACCGCTGTTCGCAGTCGGGTCGGCCTCGCGGTTTTGTCCGCAAGTTCGGCATTTCGCGTGTCGCGCTTCGCAAGCTTGCCCTTGAGGGACAGATCCCGGGCGTTGTGAAATCGAGCTGGTAAGAGTTTTGACAAATGCGGAAGGCGGAATCGGCCGAACCACCGCAATACTAATACGGAGTAAATAGAATGACAGATCCAATAGCCGACATGCTCACGCGAATCCGCAACGCAATTGCGGCGGGACATCCGCGTGTGGACATTCCTGGTTCGAAGCTGAAAATGGAAGTGGCCCGAATCCTCAAGGAAGAGGGATACATCAACAACTTCACGACCAAGGGCGAAGGCATCAAATACATGATCCGCATCTTCCTACGATATGACGCAAAAGGTACCTCGTCGATCACGCATCTTTCGCGTGTGTCGCGTCCGGGCCGCCGCGTATATGTTGGGGCGGGCGAGATCCCGAAGGTCCTTGGCGGATATGGAATCAATATCGTTTCGACCTCACAGGGGTTGATGAGCGGAAAAAGGGCACGTAAGGCGAATGTCGGCGGTGAGATACTTGCAGAAGTTTATTAACAGTGAATGGTGAATGGTGAACAGTGAATGGTCTTCACAGTTCACTCATCGCTGGTCACTCGACACTCAAAAGATTATGTCACGAGTAGGAAAAAAACCGATCACGATCCCGGCGGGCGTAACCGTCAGTATCAGTGATGAAAGTCTCGAGGTAAAAGGCCCGAAGGGTACGCTGAACACGCCGATCCCAACAGGTGTCTCATTCAAGCAGGAAGAGGGTTCGCTTGTCGCGATGCGTGCGGGCGATGATCAGGCAGCGTTTCATGGCCTGGCACGGGCCTTGGCCAATAACGCGGTTGTTGGTGTAACCGAAGGATTTAAGAAGGAAATGGACCTTGTAGGCGTAGGTTATAAAGCCGACGTTCAGGGCAAGAAGATCGTTTTCGCACTTGGATATTCGCACCCGATCGAGTACGCATTGCCGGACGGTATCGAGGCTAAGGCCGAACGCGTCAACACGAAAGCTTCGATCAATCAGTATCAGCTGACACTCACGCTGACCGGTATCGACAAACAGAAGCTTGGCCAGGTCGCGGCGGAACTAAACCGGCTGCGTAAGCCTGATGCGTATAAAGGCAAGGGACTTCGTTACGCAGACAAGAAGTATAAATTGAAGCCCGGTAAGACCGGTAAGTAGGTTTGAGATATGGCACAGAAGAAGAAAGCAGAAATTCGCCGGGCGGTGCACGGCCGTATCCGCAAGAAGGTCCGCGGGACGACCGCGCGGCCGAGGCTTGCGGTCTATCGCAGCCTTAACCACATATACGCTCAGGTCATTGACGACGATAACGGCAAGACTCTTGCGACTGCGTCCACGACCGAAAAGGCACTAGCCGGCAGCACGGGCGGAAATATCGAAGCCGCGCAGCGAATTGGCAAAGCGATCGCCGAGCGTGCGATGGCGGCAGGTGTCTCAAGCGTGGTCTTTGACCGGGGTGGTTACGTATATCACGGACGTGTTAAGGCATTGATCGATGCAACGCGTGAGGCTGGGTTGAATAAGAACGAGGCGTCTGCAGAGCAGGTAACGGAAGATAACAGTAATGAAAGCTAAACAGAGAATTTCTCCGAGCGGTCTGATACTGAAGGACCAGTTGATCTCGATCAACCGCGTAACGAAAGTCGTTAAGGGCGGTAAGAACATGTCGTTTGCGGCGCTTGTTGTTGTTGGCGACGAAGCGGGACACGTTGGTTTTGGTACCGGAAAGGCGAAGGAAGTGCCGAACGCGATCAAGAAAGCGGTCGAGGCGGCTAAAAACAATCTTATCCGTGTTCCACTCATTGAAGGTACGCTGCCGCATGAGTTGATCGGCGAATACGGTGCAGGCCGAGTGCTTCTCAAACCGGCGGCCGAAGGTACAGGTGTTATTGCGGGCGGAGCCGTTCGACTCGTGCTTCAGGCACTTGGCGTGCACAATGTTCGCACGAAGATCCTCGGATCGAGCAACAACCACAATGTGGTCCGTGCAACGTTCAACGGCCTGATGCGCATGAAGGATCCGCTCGAAGTGGCTCGCCTGCGGGGCAAACAGGTAGAAGAGTTGGTCTAGGTGCGAGTTTACAGAGTTACAGAGTTTTGATCGATCACAGAAACTCGGCAGACTCCTGAAACTCGACAGACTCTGATAACTATCAAAGTTATGGCAAAGAAAACAGAAAATTCGGCGGGCGGAACGATCACGATCCAGTATTACCGGAGTTCGATCGGTTACGCGAAGAACCAAAAAGCGGTGGTTTCAAGCCTCGGTATCACAAAACTGAATCAAAAGGTCACGCGCCCGGATACGCCGGCAATGCGCGGGATCGTTGCAAAGGTTCCGCATTTGCTGCGAATCGTTGAATAGGTATTTTGACCACAGAGGGCACAGGGAGCACAGATCTCGTTGGGTTTTATTGTTCTGTGGACTTTGTGTCCTCTGTGGTAACAAGTTCCTTTAGAGGGAAATAGAAATGGCACTTTCATTGAATAACCTGAAGCCGGCACCGGGTTCAACACATAAGAAAAAGCGCGTAGGACGCGGACCGGGCTCAGGCCTTGGAAAAACATCGGGACGCGGACACAAGGGCCAGAAATCACGTTCGGGCTACAGCAGCCGTCCGGGATTTGAAGGCGGACAGATGCCTTTGCAGCGACGTCTGCCGAAACGTGGATTTACGAACATCTTCAAGAAGCAGTGGATAGAGATCAGCCTCGCCAAGATCGAGGCCAATTTCAACGCCGGCGATGAAGTCACCCCTGAGATCCTTCATGATCGCGGACTCATAAAGAAAGCGAAACATGACCTCGTGATCCTTGGCAATGGCGACATCACAAAAGGTCTGAAGATCTCTGCTCACCGCTTTACCAAGACGGCAAAGGACAAGATCGAAAAAGCCGGCGGTTCGGCAACGGAGATCGTAAAGGTAGCTGAAGCTGCGGCGTAAGAGTGGACTGTGGACATTGATCGGCGGTCAGTATGCTCAGTCCGATCACATCCGCTGACATCCGGCCACCAATAACTGGCCACTAAAACGATATGGAGAAGTTTTTAAACGCCGTACAAAACATGTTCAAGATCCCGGAGCTGCGGACACGGATCTTGTTCACGCTGGGGATGCTTGCTGTCTATCGCTTCGGCGCTCACGTCACGGCCCCCGGCATCAATAAGGACCAGCTCCAAAGGGTTTGGAATGACGTCGCAGGGACATTGCTGGGCGTGCTTGATCTCTTTTCGGGAGGTAACTTTCGAACGATCTCGGTCTTTGCACTTGGCGTGACGCCTTATATCACTGCGTCGATCATCATGCAGCTGATGCCTGTTCTTTCACCTGCTGTCAAGAAGATCCAGGAAGAAGGTGAGGTTGGGCGGCAAAAGATGAACCAGTGGACGCGGTATCTAACGGTCGTTCTTTGCTCGGTTCAAACCTTTTTTGTCGCCACATGGCTCAGCCGAAACGCGATCATCCCTGACACATGGGCGGCTACGTTGATGATCGTCGTCACTCTGACGACGGGAACTATCTTCGTAATGTGGCTCGGCGAACAGATCACTGAACGCGGAGTCGGAAACGGTATCTCGCTTCTTATTTTCGCAGGCATAGTCATCGGCCTCCCGCGTGGAGTGCTGCAGGTTTCCGAACGTGTGCGTGCAGGCGACGCAATGCAGACCCTCGGCGTGATATTTCTTGTTGCGGTGATAATTGCTTTGATCGCCGTGATAGTCTATGTGGAATCAGCGCGCCGCAAAATTGCGATCACTTATGCCAGCCGTCGGGTTGGCGGCCAGACATTTCGTGGTCAGGAAACGAGTCTTCCGTTGAAGATAAACATGGGCGGCGTTATTCCGGTCATCTTTGCTTCATCGGTTTTGGCTATGCCGCAGACACTGTTCGCGGCGTTTCCTCCG
>CAYTDJ010000297.1:0-4128 GCA_964436265.1 uncultured Chloracidobacterium sp.
AGAGAAAACCGAAGGCGGCCGCAAAACCCAGAAAACCCAAGGTCGTCAGGAACATCAGGCCCGTAGGACGGTAATCAATGATAGTCAGGGTTTCGGGCCTTCTTATGATCCGCAGCGGAATGATGAATCCGAACCTGTCCCAGATCATCTGCCAGATCCGTTCGAATGGGGAGTAGTCATCAGGATCGCCGTACATTCTCCGAATATTACAACAGTTACGATTCGTTAACTTTTAAAACCGCGAGAAAAGCTTCCTGCGGTATCTCAACGCGGCCGACCTTTTTCATTCGTTTTTTGCCTTCCTTTTGTTTCTCAAGCAGTTTCCGTTTGCGTGAGATGTCGCCGCCGTAGCACTTGGCGATCACGTTTTTGCCCATCGCTTTTACGGTCTCGCGGGCGATTACCTTGTTGCCGATCGCGGCCTGAATGGCGACCTCGAACATCTGCCGCGGTATGAGTTCCTTCATTTTCGCGGTCAGCAAACGTCCTTTTGCCGTTGCCGTGTCATTGTGCAGGATCAGCGAGAGCGCATCGACCGGTTCGCCCGAGACTAGAATGTCTAGCTTCACAAGTTTCGATTCCTGGTAGCCCGACAAATGGTAGTCCAGTGACGCATATCCACGCGAAACGCTCTTGAGCCGGTCATAAAAATCCAGAACGATCTCATTTAACGGCAGTTCGTAAACGAGCATCACGCGATTCGTAGTTATGTACTCGAATTTTTTCTGAACGCCGCGTTTTTCATCGAGCATAGGCAATATGCCACCGAGAAATTCATCGTTTGTCAGTATCGTCGCTTCGATGAACGGCTCTTCGATCTTGGCGATGCGGCCCGTGTCCGGCATTTTTGACGGCGAATCGATCTCGGCGACGGCGCCGTCCGTCGTCGTGACTCGATAGCGCACACCAGGTGCTGTCGTTATCAGGTCAAGGTCAAACTCGCGTTCGAGTCGTTCCTGTACGATCTCCATATGGAGCAGGCCGAGAAAGCCGCAGCGGAATCCGAACCCGAGCGCGGTCGAACTTTCCGGCTCGAAGAAGAAGGACGCGTCGTTCAGCCGCAGTTTTTCCATCGCGTCACGAAGATCTTCGTATTGCGCCGAATCGGTCGGGTAAAGCCCCGCGAAGACCATCGGTTTTACTTCCTGAAAACCCGGGAAAGGTTTGTCCACAGGACGTGCCGATTCCGTGATCGTATCGCCGATCTGTACGTCCGCGACCGTCTTGATCGATGCGGTCAGAAAGCCAACCTCGCCCGGGCCAAGTTCGTCGATCGGAGTTGGCCGCGGCTTGTTCACGCCGAGCGTTTCCACCAGATATTCACGGCCTGTATTGAAGAATTTGATCTTCGTTCCCTTTTTGATCTTCCCGTCGATGATCCGGAAAAGCACAATGACGCCGCGATAGCTGTCATACCAGCTATCAAATATCAGAGCCTTCAGCGGTGCCTGCTCATCGCCCTTGGGTGCGGGAACGTCCTTTACGATCTCTTCGAGAATGTCACCGATGCCGACACCCGTTTTTGCCGAAGCCAAGACTGTGTGCGTAGTATCCAGCCCGATGATGGTCTCGATCTGCTCCTTGATCCGGTCGGGTTCGGCAGACGGCAGGTCGATCTTGTTCAAGACCGGGATCAGCTCCAGGTCGTTTTCGATAGCGAGATACGTGTTCGCGAGGGTCTGCGCCTCGACGCCCTGCGAAGCGTCAACTACCAACAAAGCGCCTTCGCATGCTGAAAGAGAACGCGAAACCTCATACGAAAAATCGACGTGTCCGGGAGTGTCGATCAGGTTCAGAACGTACTGTTTTCCGTCCTTGGCTTTGTAGTCGAGCCGCACCGCGTGCGCCTTGATCGTGATGCCGCGTTCGCGTTCGAGATCCATGTCGTCCAAAAGCTGGTCTTCCATGTCGCGGTCGGCAACGGCACCCGTAAGCTGCAAAATTCGATCGGCCAGGGTCGATTTACCGTGGTCGATATGAGCAATGATCGAAAAGTTTCTGATAAGGTCGCGATCCATATACAAAAAGCAATCTATTACATTAGCAGAACGTCCAAAATACTGCACGAAAACGGCCGCAAAGCCGATTTTTATTGTCTAAACCATTGTTTCTTGTTATAGTTAAAGCACCTGACCAATTCCGAGTGATCATTTTGTATTAATTGAGTACAGGAGATTTTATGCGAAACGAGTATGAACGAGAAGATTCGAACGTCAGTACGAAACTGACCTATTTGCTCATCGGCGGCGGTATAGGTGCCATAATCGCACTTCTTTTCGCGCCAAAGTCCGGTGTGGAGCTTCGCGGCGACATTGCCGACGCGACGCGCAAGGGCATTGAGAAGGGTAAGGAAACGGCGGCTCAACTGCAGGAACGGGCCGGCGAATATTACGAAGTCGGCCGCGAAAAGGCCGCCGAGTATTACCAGACGGCTCAGGAAAAAGCGGGCGAGTTTGCCGAAAAGGCACGCACCGCGGCGGCAAATACGGCAAACCCGTTCACCGCGGCTGTCGAAGCAGGGAAAGAAGCCTACGTTGCCGAAAAGCGAAAGACCGAGTCCAAATCCATTACCGAAGGCCGGCCAAGCTACCCGGTAAAAGAAGAGAACAGTTAGAACTTTGACGACTGTGATGGGTCAATGTTGATGATCGGTTGAAAAACACTGGTTTGTCGCATTCGGCTCGTCACTCGTCACTTTTCACCCAACACTAAAAGAGAACATGAATGCCAGCGACCCGCAATTTTGGATGATGATCGCCTCGATCATCATAGCCGTGTGCTTTATCGTGATGGCGATCGCGCTGATCGCGGTCGCGATAACGGTACGCCGCGTAACGGCCACCGTCCACCGTGTCGAAGAACGCGTCGATCCGCTGATAACGCAGGTCAATGCGATAAGCGTTCAGGGCAAGGAAATGTCGGTCCAGTTTACCGAGGTCGCGACCAATCTAGCCATAGCTACAAAGCACCTTGCCGAATCGACCGAGCTTATCAAGGAAGAAGTTGCCGAGCTTCGTTCGCTTGTCAGCTCAACGGCGCTTGTCGCACGTGATAAGGTCGAAATGGTCAGCGATACCATCGACCGAACGCACGGCCAGGTCGTCGATACGACCGAGTTTGTCCAGCGAAAAATAGTCGAACCTGCACGCGAGATCGCCGCTATAATGGCGGGCGTGCGAAAGGGACTCGAAGTGCTGTTTGCCCCGGCGCCAAAGCAGCTCGACCGTGTCTATATGGACGAGGATATGTTCATCGGCTGAGCTTAGGGGCGGGTATCGGGGCCGGTATCGCGGCTATCCAAACAAATACCAGAACGGCACGTCGAGTGCCGTTTTTTTGCGCCAAAAGGGGCTTAAACGCCGAATGTACGTGTGCCAATTTGTCACAGATCTGTGATCTCGGGCCCGATCTGTGTGATTTGTGTAATTTGGGAGCCGTCTCCCATATCACGCATTCCACACGATCCATTCCGCCCTCCGAATTCCCAAATCCGCACTCGCGCCGGTGCTACCCATTGTATGTAGATCGCCCTGCATACAATGCGTATAGTGACGAGGTGGTCGGCTGATGGGGGCGGTCGAAGTTCTATTTAGTGTAATTCGTGCAATTCGTGGCTCATTTCCGCATTCCGCCTGCGTCCCCGCCCGCACCCGACCCGATCCGCAATGCCCCAAAAGGTCAACAAGAAACTCCTGAACGCCTTCGGCGCCCGAATCCGCGAACTGAGGCTGGCGCGCGGCCTCGCTCAGGAACAACAAGCAGAAGTAACCGGCTTCAGTGTTTTCGCGGGCCAAGAGACGGGTACGTACCTAGCCACCAAAACCGATAGTCCGCGTTTCCGCTAGTGTATCCACTATTTTCGGTTCATGAGAGTGTAATCTGAGATGATCATTGGTGCGCCAGTGAATACATCGCATTTGCAAAGGTGCATGAACGAACTAATCAACATTCGCTCTATTTCAAGTCGGAAAGGTTCTAGGAGTGGGGGAAGGACCTCGTAACGAAAATGTGTCCAGTGAGGTATTTCTACACGATTTCCTGATAGCCTCGATTTTAGCGAACGGGCTTCACCGACATAAAACTGCTTATTCAAATCGTCTAGCAGGAAGTAAATTACGTTTGTCGCAT